>JADGGV010000568.1 GCA_019689775.1 Gemmatimonadota bacterium | reverse complement strand
GGCGGCTCGGCGAGGGGGCGGCGACTGTCACACGTCCCACCGAGTGTAAAGCCCGAGAGCTCAAATCCACGAACAAACTCTCACCACAGACCCCCGCCCCTTCGCCGAGCCGCCCCGCCGGAGATCCGGCCGGGCGGCTTCAGCCGCCGGCGAACTCGACCTGCACGCGCCGCGGGATGAGGCCCGCCTCGAAGCCGCGGTCCAGGAAGAGCTGCACCGCCCGCCGGCCGTCCTCCCCGTAGTCGAGCGTCCTGGGGTTCACGTACATGCCGACGAACTCGTCCGCCCGCGTGCTGTCGAGGCCGCGGCCGTACGCGAGCGCGTGCGCGAGCGCTGCCTCGCGGTGCTCCAGCGCATAGGCGATCGACGCGCGCAGCAGCGCCGAGACGCGCGTGATCAGGCCGGGGCCGAGGTCGCGACGGATGAGGTTGCCGCCGAGCGGCAGCGGCAGCCCGCTCGTCTCGCGGCCCCACCACTCGCCGAGGTCGGCGACGAGGTGGAGGCCGTGGTCGGCATACGTGAGCTGGCCCTCGTGGATGATCAGACCGACGTCCGCGCGGCCGGCGGCGACGTGCTCGATAATGTGATCGAAGTCGACGACCTCGGTCTCGACGTCCGGCTGGAACAGCTTCAGCGCGAGGTAGGCGGAGGTCAGCGTGCCCGGCACCGCGACGCGGCGCCCCGCGAGCTGGTCCGGCGAGAACGGCTCGCGCGCGACGAGCCGCGGACCGTACCCCTCGCCCATGGACGCGCCGTGCGGGAGGAGGATGTAGCGGTCGGACAGGTAGGCGTAGGCGTGGATCGAGGCGGCCGTGACCTCGAGCTCGCCGTTCAGCGCGCGCCGGTTCAGCGTCTCGATGTCCTGGAGCTCGTGGACGAACTCGATGTCGCCCGTGTCGAGCTTCCCCTCGGCCAGCGCGTAGAACATGAACGCGTCGTCGGAGTCCGGCGAATGCGCGACGCGGATGGTCCTGGGCATGGCGGTCACCGTTGTGGTCGTCGGAAGTTCGTGGAGCGGCGGATGATACCGGGCACGCGGGGTCGTGTCAAACGAGCGCGGGATTGCGTGGGCCGCGGCGGTGGCGCCAACTTATAGCGCTCTCGACCGCCGGCGCGCGCCGGCGCCGGCTTCGCCACCTCACCCGACCAGCAGGACCGGCGGTGCACCGCCGGTCAGGCACGGACCACGTGGACCTCGTCCAGCGCCTCGTCGCGGCGTTCGGTTTCTCGCTCCTGTCGCTGATTGGCCTGCTGCTCCTCCGGTTCCGCTGGAAGGACCGGCAGGCCCGCCGCCTCCGCCGCCAGCGGCTGCGGCGCACGCTCGCGCGCGAGATCGCCGCGCTCTGCCGGGCGGAGCATTCCCTCACGCCGAACCTCCCGTCCGTGTTCGGCCGCTTCGGGCCGCCGGCCGTCGTCCCGAGCTTCGCGCTCCAGGCCGCGCTCGAGGCGCGCGACGCGCTCAGCCCCGAGGAACAGGCGGCGCTCGCCGCGTTCCTGGGGCCGCTCACGCTGCTCCGGAACCCGACGCCGGAGATGGAGCCGGTCTACGAGCAGACCGTCCGCGAGCTGCTCGAGACCGGGCGCGCCGCGGTCCAGGTCGTGGAGCGGTACCTCGAGGCGGAGGCGTGAGCGGGGGCGGGCCGGGTGCGGTTGGTTCGGGCGCGGGCGCGTCGGTCGGGCGCGGGATCGGGGTCGGGATTGCGCTCGGGATCGCGCCGGAGACTGCGTTCGAGATCGAGATCGGGCCCGCGATCGCGCCCGAGACCGCAGCCGAGACCGCGTTCGAGACCGCACCCGAGATCGAGATCGGGCCCGGGCTCGCGATCGAGATCGGGCTCGCGATCGAGATTCGCGCGTGCGCTGCGGAGATCGGGATCGAGGGAGCGGGTGCGAGGAGGAGGCGGGCGGGGCGCGGCGAGGACCGGCGCCCGCGTGCCCGGGTAGAGATACCGGATGCCGAGCGCTACCTCCCTCACCGCCCGCCTCAAGGCCGAGGCGCACCGGCTCGGCTTCGAGCTGGCCGGCGTCGCGCCGCTGCGCGCGAGCGACCACGCCGCGTTCTACGAGGCGTGGCTCGCCGCCGGCCGCCACGGCGAGATGGCCTACCTGGCCCGGCCGGACGCCGTGGCGGCGCGCCTCGATCCGCGCTCCCGCTGGCCGGAGCTGCGCTGCGCGCTCGTCGTCGGGCAGGTCTACGCGCCGGGGGACGGTGAGGGCGACGCCGATCCGTCCCGCGGCGTCATCGCCCGCTACGCCCGCGGCCGCGACTACCACAAGGTCGTCAAGGCGAAGCTGATGGCGCTGCTCCGCTGGCTCGAGGCCGAGGTCGGCCGCGAGCTGCCGGCCGCGCGCGCCTACGTCGATACGGGGCCCGTGCTCGAGCGCGAGCTGGCCCGCCGCGCCGGCCTGGGTTGGTTCGGCCGCAACACCATGCTGATCAACCCCCGCCTCGGCTCGTACCTCTTCCTCGGCTCGCTCCTCCTCGACCTCGAGCTGGAACCGGACGCGCCGTTCGAGGCCGACCGCTGCGGCACCTGCGCCGCGTGCGTCGCGGCGTGCCCGACCGGCGCGCTCCTCGGCCGCGATGCATCCGGGGCGCCCGTCATCGACGCCCGCCGCTGCATCTCCTACCTCACCATCGAGCAGCGCGGCCCGATCCCGCGCGAGCTGCGCCCGGCGATCGGAAACCGGATCTACGGCTGCGACATCTGCCAGGAGGT
>JADGGV010000567.1 GCA_019689775.1 Gemmatimonadota bacterium | reverse complement strand
CCCCATACCCCCTCCCCGATCCCGTGTCGCGGGGCCCGGCGTGCAGCCCTCGTGCCGCCCGCGGCGGCGCCCGGCGGGCCGCCCTCCGCCCGCGGCTAGGCTACGCCCACCAGCTCACCTTCGGCGGCGGCGACTTCATGGTCACGCCGCCGGACGCGTTCGGGTACACCTCCCGCACGATCATCACCCGGCTCACGAGCCGCGTCTCCATCTTCGGCTCCGCGAACAGGTGACTCTTCGTCAGCGTGTTGTAGACGATCGTGGCGTTCTCCTGGAGGTAGAACGTCCAGCGCGTGCCGCGGCGGATCCCGAAGACGCATCCCCACGGGTTCACCATCGTGACGGTGAGCTTCGAGCTGTTCTTCGACTTCAGCCAGTTCTCGTACTCGAGCGCGCGCTCCGTGGTGCTGCCGCCGGCCACACCGGGCGTCTTGATGTAGTGCGTCTTGTTGACCTCGGCCAGCACCTTCCCCTTCCCGGGGGCCTTGTTCGCCTCGACGAGGTCCCGCCAGAACTTCGCGGCCGCCGCGTGGTCGCTCCCCTTCCCCGTGTCGCCGCCGCAATGGTAGATCGTCGGCTGCTCCGGCGAGCCCTGGAAGAAGATCGAGCAGCCATTGATCGCGGCCGTGAAGAAGATGTCCGGATCGACGTCGTGCGTCCCCTTTGCCGGGATCGACAGCCGCACCATCGCGCCGCTGGCATCCCAGGGGAGGAAATAGGCGGGGAACCAGTTCGGCTTCGGCTGGTAGGAGCCCTCGACGTCGACCGTCCGGCCGCCCTCGTTCCCGGACACCGCGGACGTGCCGATCGGGCGCTTGTGCAGGTTCAGGTACGCCACCTTCTTGTCGCCGGCGACCTTCGCGCTCACCATGTCGACGAGATTGCCGTTGACCGTCGTGACGCTCTTCAGGTCTAGCACCTTGTTCCCCTTGTAGCCGCCGACGTCGTCGGCCGGATGCAGGGCGTAGCGCTTCGCGAACGCGAGGGGGTCACTGAGGAACTTCTTGTTGTAGCCGTCGCTCATTGCCGCCTCCGCTGGAAGGGTTGCGATTGGATCCCGGTCACTCGGTCGCCTTCGGCCGCTCGACCGGCGCGCGCACCGGCTTCCCGGGGAAGACGCCGTCCCGCAGCTTCCCGTCGATCACGACGGGCACGCCGTTCACGAGCACGAAGCGGATCCCGGCCGACGCCTCGAGCGGATGGCCGTACGTCGAGCGGTCCTCGACCGTCGCCGGGTCGAACACCGTGACGTCCGCGTCCGCGCCGACGCGGATCCGCCCCTTGTCCCTCATCGCGGGGTCGCGCTTCTCCAGCCGCTGCGCGGGCAGCAGCGTCATCTTGCGCAGCGCGGTCATCAGGTCGAGGGCCTTCCGCTCGCGCACGAAGCGGCCGAGCACGCGCGCGAACGTGCCCGTGGCGCGTGGGTGACCGGTCCCGACCGGCTCGAGGCCGCCGTCGCTCGCGATCGCCGTCAGCGGGCTCGTGATCGCCGCCTCCACCGCGTCCGCCGGGATGAAGTGCAGGATCACCTCGCCGCCCTCCTTGCGGTAGCGCGCGAAGCTCTCGGCGGTGAGCCGCTCGTTCGTCTTCGGCCACTCCAGGTCGCCGTACGTGATGCCGAGCACCGTCTGCCAGCCGTCGTCGAACAGCGCGGACTCGATCAGCGTCTCGCCCGCGTCGTACGGGTACGCCTCCGTCGTCACGTCCAGCCCGTGCTCGCGCGCGCCGGCGACCATTCCCAGCAGGATCGGCGTCGCCTTCAGCCCGCTGCTGTGGATGTGCACGACGTGCAGCGGCGCGCCGGAGACCTGCGCATCGCCGAGCATCTCCTGGAGCGCGGTCAGCGCGTTCGTCGGCTCCTCGAGCCCCATGTAGCGGAGGTGAACGAAGACCGGCGCGCCCGGATGCTTCGCCGCCGTGCGGAAGACCTCCAGGATCTCCTCGCGCGACGCGCCCGGCGTGTACTGGAGCCCGAGGCCGACGCCGAGCGCGCCGCGCTCCAGCCCGTGCTCGATGCGGCGCAGGATCTCCGCCTCCTCCGCCGGCGTCGCGTTCCGCCGCGCGGCATCTCCCGTCGGCAGCAGGGTCGTGCTCGGGTCGTGCATCGCCGCGATGCGCGCGCCCGGGTGCGAGACCGTCGCGCCGAAGTTCACGACCGTCTTCCCCTCCCGCTCGGCGTAGAACGCGTCGACGTCCGGCACGCCGATCTCCAGCTCGAGCGACGTCGTCACGCCGTCGCGCACCTGGTAGCTGTACGCCAGCGGGTGCTGCCCGTGCTCGTGCATGTCGATGAAGCCGGGGGCGACGACGAGCCCCTTCGCGTCCAGCCGGGTCTTCCCCAGGAGCGGCCTCTCGCCGAGCGCGGCGATCTTGCCGCCGCGGATGCCGACGTCGCGCACCGCGTCGAGCCCCGACTCCGGGTCCATGACCCGGCCGCCGGCGATGACGACGTCGTAGACCGGCTGCTGCGAGGCGCCGCACGCCGCGACGAGCGTGGACGCGACGAGGGCGAGGAGCGCCGGCAGCCGATGGGCGAGCCGGGGCGCTCGGCCCTCCAGGTTCCGTCGCATGGGAGACTCCGGTCCGATGGGAAGGGGTGCGGCGGACGCCGCGCTCCTCGGTAGGATACGGCGGGACGGGGCGTGGGAAAAGTCGGGGCGCCCCCCCGCGGGCCCCCCCCCCCGGCCCGCCGCGGCGGCCCCGGGCGGCCCCGGGGGGGGTTGTGCCGGGGGGCG
>JADGGV010000566.1 GCA_019689775.1 Gemmatimonadota bacterium | reverse complement strand
CGCCCGGCCCCCCCGGCCCGCTGGGCCGCGCCAGCACCGCGGCCAACACCGCCGCGGGCGCCACCACCTTCCCCGGCCGCAGCTCGCGCAGCTCCGCCGCCTCCCGCCCCGGCGTCGCCAGCGCGATCGTGCTGTGGCCGTCGCCGATGAAGGCGTACACCAGCGCCCGCAGCGTCAGGCTCGGCGCGCGCTCGGCCAGGTAGACGACGTCGCCGCGCGCCGCCGGCTCGATCTCCCAGTGCCCGCGCGCCCACGCCACCACCTCGCCGTGGCTCAGGTCCGAGACCACCAGCCCGCCGCCCGGCGTGCGCTGCAACTGCCGCAGCGCCGGCTGCGTCGGCGCCAGCTCGCGCGCCGCCGCACGCAGCGCGCTCGCCCGCTCCGGCGTGTCCAGCGTCCCGCCCAGGTCGAGCGCGGCGCCGTACGCCACCGCCTCCGGCGGCGCACCCGCGTCGAGCGCGATCGCGCGCCCGGCCGGTACGACGTCGGCGAAGCCGGGCGTCGCCCACGCGGCCGCGGGGCACAGCGCCGCCTTCGGCGCCTCCGCGCCGAGCCCCTCCACCAGGTCGGCGCCGCCGAGCGCGGCGTCCGCCATGAGCGCCACGGCGCCCAGGCTCGTCACCGCAAGCTCCGCCACGATCAGCTCCGGGCGCAGCGCGCCGCCGAGGTAGACGACGTCGCCCGGCTGCACCTCGAAGCGCTCGCGCAGCACGAGCGCCAGCCGGATCACCCGCCGGTCGAAGCGCCAGTCCGGCATGACCTCCCAGCGCCCGCCGCTCCACCAGCGCAGCACGCCCTCGCGCAGGTGCTCGCGCATCGCGAGCTGGTAGAGCTGCGCCAGCGTCGGGGGGATCGTGTGCAGCGGTCGGACGACCCGCTCGCGGGCCTCCGCGAAGACGGAATCGAGGTAGAGAAACATCGTCGAGCGTCCTCCAGCCTCGGGGGGATCTCCGGGTGCGTCAGCGCCGCGCGCGCCGCCGGGTGGCGGGCCGCCGGCGGGGCGCGCATCGCCCTATCCCGGCGACGCCGCGCGCCCGGCCTCCGTCGCCAGCGACAACACCCGGAACAGGCGCCGCCCCTCGGCGGCGTCGGCGTCGCTCCCGTCGCGCACACGCACGGGGTAGCCGTCCAGCTCCGCGGAGACCGCGCTCGCCAGCGCGGCCAGGTCGGCCGCGCCGGTCAGCTCCACGACGACGAGCAGCGGCTCGGCCTCGTGCGAGACCGGCACGTGCACCCCGTTCAGGCGGAAGCGCGCGACCGGCGCGTACCACCACACGCGGACCTGCGGCCAGGCGGGGGCGAGCCGGACGACCGCGCCCACGACGTCCAGCACGCTGGGGCGTCTCATTCCTTCCGCTCCGGTGTCGGGGTGGTCGCGCGCCCGCGAGGCGCGCGGCGGCGAGCGCGGGCAGGCTCCGGGAGTGCGGCGCCGCGGCGGAAACGGGACGGGCCGCAGCGGCGGCCCGTCGCAGGAGTCGGCATGAGCTGGCTCGTCGTCTACCCGGGGGTCGGTGATCCACCCCCGCCTTGGAACGTACACGAATCCGGCGACGCGCGCCGCTGCCGCCGCCGGGCCAGCCGCCGGAGAGCCGGCCGCCCCTGATCCTCGATGAATGTGTACCGCGCCGGGGCGCGGGCGCGGCGGACGGCCGCCGGCGCGGGCTGCGGGCACGGCCCCGCGAACGTGGTCGGCAGCGCCGGATCGGACCGCGGCGCCGGGCGCCCCCCGGCGCCGCCCCCCCCCCCGCCGCGCGGCGCCGCGCCCAGAAGCCGAGCAGCGAGAAGACCGCGGCCGGCGGCCACGTGAACGGGTAGCCCTGGTACTCCGGGTAGACCGTGCGCCCGAGGTCGATCGCCACGCCGACGATCTGCGGCGCGACGAACCGGCCGACCCCCACGCTGACGATGAACAGACCGGCGTACTCGCCGACCCGCTCCGTGCCGGTCAGCTCGGCGAAGCACGGGTACGCCAGCGCCAGGAACGTCGCCGCGCCCGCCCCCGCGACGACGAGCACGACGCTCGCGCCCCACACGTCGCGCACGAACGTCGCCGCCGCGAACGCCGCCGCCGCCACCAGCGCGCCGGCCTCGAGCAGCCGCCGCCGGTCGTAGCGGTCGCCCAGCCGCCCGAGCACGAGCGAGCCGATCGCCAGCCCGATCCCCAGCACGATCCCCAGCAGCGAGACCTCGGCGATCGTGATCCGGACCACGAGCTGGCCGAAGATCAGGAAGAACGGGCGGATCCCGTCGATCGCGCCGTTCCACAGCGCGTTCGCCAGCAGCAGCCACAGCGCCGGCCGGTTCCGCACCAGCGCCGTCCACGCGCCGCGCAGCTCGATGCCCCGTTCGCCCCCGACCACGACGCGGTCCGCGCCCAGCCGGCGCTCCGCCAGCCACGTGAGCCCGCTCGAGAGCGCGACCACCACCGCGCAGACCAGGAACGGGAGCGCACGGTGGAGCGAGTACAGCAGCCCGCCGCCGACCAGGCCGTACGCCAGCCCGGCCGCGCGCAGCGTGCCGCGCACCCCCTGCACCCGCCCCCACCGCTCGTCCGGGATCGAGTCGATCATGAGCGCCGACAGCGGCGCCATCAGCCCGTGCAGCGCCGCGTACACCACGAACGCCGCCGCCGCCAGCGGCCAGTAGCCGTGAAGGAAGGGAAGCACCGCCAGCGCCACGACCATCACCGGCGTGCCCAGCAGGATGAAGAACCCCCGCCGCCCCGCGCGCCGCGCCAGCGGCGCCC
>JADGGV010000565.1 GCA_019689775.1 Gemmatimonadota bacterium | reverse complement strand
TCGAGTTGCGGAACAGGATCATGATCCCGATCAGGCCGATCGCCACCAGTGCGATGATCAGGACGTACTCCACGAGTCCCTGCCCGGACTCGTCCTTCACGAACCGGCTGAACAGCTCGCTCATCTTGCCTCCTGTGGCCGGAGCAGTGCAAATGCGTGCCTACGGAGCCACAACCAGCTCCGGGGAGAGACGCGCTGGATTCGGATCAACGGGTCGCGCCCGACGATAGGCGCCAACGAATGGGCTTCCGAAACCGTGCTGAGGCTGGAGGTGTCCCGGAGGGAGCCGAGCGGGCCAACTGGACACCGGCGGAAACGATAGTCCCCGTCCTCGCGCGCTGTCAAGACGGTCGCCGGATCCGCGGCCGCACATGCTGCCTCGAGTCGTCCCGGACGACGACTCCGGAGTGGCTGGTCCGACGCGCGCCTCCCCCGCCAGGCGGCCACGCGTCCCCCGGACGGGTCAGACCGGGGAGTCGCGAGCAAGCCGCGTGCCTCGCTCGATTCCGCGGAACGGCGCGGGAAATCCGCCGCCACGCCCGCGCGACTGTACGACTCCGTCGCACCCGCGGTGCAACGGTTCGTTACACTCCGCCACGGAGGGGCGCTCGGACGGCCCTCAACGGCCCCGTGCCGCCCGCGCGACGGCGGCGCACGGCGGCACGAGTTCACCAATCAGCGGCTCGAGAAGGGACACCAGCCCCGGTGCGAGCAGGCCCCCACGATGGACGGGATTACGACGACTGTCCCGGAGCGTACCGCGCCACCTGTGGCCCCGCCCGAGCAGACTGACGGTATGGAGGAGCGGCTTCGCGGTCATCGTCAAGGGCAACGCAGGAAATCGAACCCGGCGACCGTACGGACCTGGCGACACCGGTTTAGCAACGCGCGAAATCGGGGGTCCCGCCCGAAGAATCCCCGCTGGCTGAAGCCCTCGGGCTCCCAATCCATGTTCATCTCGTCGACCAGCACCAGGCCCGGTGGATGGCGCTCGACCTGCCGCCAGATCCCGTCCAGGATCGCCTGCTCGACCGGGGGATTCGGCGCGTGGTATGGGAAGCCGTCGGGTCCGGTCCGCACACCGCGGTAGAGGCCCTGGATCTGCCAGAGGAATTGGTACGGTGAATCCCAGAGCAGCCCTGCTTCCTCCACGACGGGCATCAGCACGATCGTCCGGTTGGACAGAGCCAGCACCGGTCGCCCTCGCGCCTCGGCGCGAACCGCCTCTCGCACTATCCGAAAGCGGTGAGGAGCGCCGTCCACTGCGGCCCAGACCGTGCGATAGCGAACCACGGCCAGTGCCACGCCAGCGGTCAGGAGCAGCGGTGGGATCAGGCGCCAACGTGGCAGCGCAACGCACAGCCCGAGCGCGGCAAGCGACAGCGCCGGATACCAGTGGTAATTGTACCCTTTCCCCTGTAGCAACGCACCCAGTGCCAGGAGGCCGGCCGCGAGGCCGAGAACCGCGGGGAGCGACCGGGCGCCACGGCGCAGCAACCCGAGTGGCAGCAGCACGAGCAGCACCAGCGCGAGCCTGCAATTCGGGGCGTACAACGTGCCCAGGAAGGTCGGTGGACCGAACGCGACGTACAGCGGCGCCATCGCCCTCGCCTGCCGAATGTAGTCGGGCTCGAGGGCCAGGACCGCGACCGCGTAGGCCGCGAACACCGCGAGGATCGCGACCGATTCCGGCCTGACGAAGCGCCTCGCCCCGCGGCGCGCCGTGAGGAGTTCGATGCCGATCCAGGTGGGGAGAAAGTACGGCTTCAGCGCGAAGCCGATGCCTGCCAGCGCACCTGTCCACCAGCCCCCCGCGTCGCCACCGTCGAGGCGCACCGCGGCGCCGACCAGATACGGCAGCACGAACGCCACCATCAGATGCTCCCGCTGGCCGAAGTCGTACCCCGGCAACGCCAGGAGCGCGAGGCTCGCGGCCGCGGCAAGCGTGAGCGCACGGCTCCTGCCCCACCGATGGCGCGCGACTAGGTAGCACAGCCAGACCGAGACGCCCGCCAGCCCGCACACCAGGATGCTGAACAGACGAGTCGATGGCACGTGCAGGACGCTGGCGAGCGCGGCAGCGGCCGCCGCGAGCCAGACGATGAGCGGAGGGTTCACCTCGACGACATCGACGAACATGCGGTCGCCCGCGAGCAACCGCCGGCCGACGTGGAGGAACCAGGAAACGTCGTTGTTCGGTGGCAGCCGGCACGCCAGCCAGGCGCACAGCACCAGCGCGAACGCCCACGCCAGTCGCGGGATGGAGTGATCGGCCTGGCGGCGGGCACTCGTTTCGACGAACCCCGCGCCGGTCGTCCGGGTCACCGGGCCGTTACCGTACCGAGTCTGCATCCGCCAGCCGTCCGAGGCAACGCAGGCGCCGCCCCGTCACCCGGTAATACTGGGGAAACGCCGAACCGCGCGGCCGCGCCGCGGGCTCGACCGATCCCGGACACGCCGCCAGCACCCCGGCGATCTCCCGCGCCGCGTTCGTTTCCGGGCCCCCTGAGACGAGCACGGTGATGTGATCGGACAGGACGTGCGTCGCGGTGAAGCGCCCCGGTGGCCCGCGAAGCGGGCTTTCACTCCCGACCGCCGGAGGCTCGTAGTTCACGCCCGTGCGACCGGTGCGCAAGTACACGGCCTCCGGCCACGGAGTCAGGAGGCGGTCCGGGGGCGCGGTGTTCGCCGACACCCATGCCGAGATCGCCTCGATCGCCCGAGCGCTGGCGCCGAGCGTGTAGGC
>JADGGV010000564.1 GCA_019689775.1 Gemmatimonadota bacterium | reverse complement strand
CTCGGGGGCGCGGAGATGTGAATACCAGCCCGGGCGGGGGTGGAGCTGGTGGGGCCTGTTTGCGGCGGGTGTGCTCGCCAACACGCTCTACTTCCTGAAGCGGGCGCCGGACCTGATCGAGCGGCGGCTGGCGGCGGGGCCGGCCGCGGAGCGCGAGCGCCGGCAGAAGGTGATCCAGGCGCTCACCACCATCCTCTTCCTCGCGCTGCTCGTCCTCCCCGGCATCGAGCGACGCACCCGCGGGCTTCGGCTCCCGGCGGCGGTCGCGCTCGCCGGCGACGCGCTCGTCGCCTTCGCCTTCTGGATCGTCTTCCTGGCGTTCCGCGAGAACCGCCACGCGTCGGCGATCATCGAGGTCGGCCAGGCGCAGCCCGTGATCGACACCGGGCCGTACGCCGTGGTGCGCCACCCGATGTACGCCGGCGTCGTGCTGCTGCTCTTCGGCACGGCGCTGGCGCTCGGCTCCGTCTGGGCGCTCGCGTGCGCCGCAGCGCTGACCGCCGCGATCGTCGCGCGACTGCTCGACGAGGAGCGGGTCCTGCGGGAGCGGCTGGCCGGCTACGACGCGTATCGCCGGAAGGTCCGGTACCGGCTCGTGCCGTTCGTCTGGTGAGCGGCGACGCCGGCCGCGGGCTCAGCGCCGCCCGACGCCCAGCTCCGCGATCGCGGCCAGGATCGCGCCCCGCTCGCGAGGGCCGTCGTAGCGGCGGCCGTTGATGAAGAGCGTGGGCGTGCCGTTCACCCCGTCCGTGATCCCGCGCCGGAAGTCGCGCCGCACCTCCGGGAGGTGGAGGTGCGCCGTGATCTCGCGGTCGAAGCGGGCGACGTCGAGGCCGACCATCGCCGCGTACCCGCGCAGATCCTCGTACTCGAGCGCCCGCTGGTGCGTGAACATCGTGTCGTGCATGTCCCAGAACCGCCCCTGCGCGCCCGCCGCCTCCGACGCCTCCGCCGCCAGCGCGGCGTGCGGATGGATCGTCGCCACCGGGAACTGCCGGTAGACGAGCCGGATCGTGTCCGGCGCCTCCTCGACCAGCCCCTCCAGGATCGGCCGCGCGGCCGCGCAGTTCGGGCACTCGAAGTCGCCGTACTCGAGGATCGTGACCGGCACGCCGCCCACGCCGAGGCACCAGTCGCCGTCCGTGACCTGCGACCGCTGGACCCGATCGTCACGCATGGGGCGCCTCCCCCGGGACCGGCGCGAGCCGCTCGAGCGTGTCGAAGATCAGGTTCAGGCCCGGCGCGATGTCCGGATCCTCGGCGACCCACACGTCCCGGACCGTGCCCTCCCGGTCGACGAAGAACAACGCCCGCTCGCTCGTCCCGTCCTGCTCCCGGAACACGCCGTACCGCCGCGCCACCTCGCCGTGCGGCCAGAAGTCGCTCAGCAGCGGAAACGTGATCCGCTGCTGCCGCGCCCACGCGCGGTGCGACCAGTGCCCGTCGA
This sequence comes from Gemmatimonadota bacterium, assembly GCA_019689775.1. Taxonomy (GTDB): domain Bacteria; phylum Gemmatimonadota; class Gemmatimonadetes; order Longimicrobiales; family RSA9; genus JADGGV01. The sequence continues at coordinate 1,303 of JADGGV010000564.1, read as the reverse complement.
CGCTCACGCCGAGCACCACCGCGTCGTGGCGACGGATCTCGTCCAGCGTCTCCTGGAGAAGCGTCAGCTCGTTCGTGCACACGGGCGACCAGTCCGCCCGATAGAAGACCAGCACCACGATCTTGCCGCGCTGGCCGCTCAGCGTCACCGGCCTGGCCTCGGTATCCAGGAGCGTGAAGTCGGGCGCCGGCGCGTCCGGCTCCGGTCTCGGCGCCATTCCATCCTCCTCGCCCCCCGCGCTTGTCGACGGCAGCGACGTGCACCCGCGCCCGCGGTGCGGCCGGCGACGACGCCGCGGAGCCACTCGGCGTCCCGCGGAGAACGGCGCGAGCCGGCGCCCGGCGACGCCCACCACCGATCCGCCTGGCGTGCGTTGCCGGGAGCTGCGGCCGGTTGGATCCACCCCGATGACGCGGCGGGTGGCTGGCCGCCACGGACACGACCGGAGGCGCGAACGACCACTTCGAGCCTGACCTCACCGGCGGGCATCCGGCGAAGTGGCAAGAAGCGCACCGCACGGCGGGCACGCCCGCACCCCAGGACGCCGCTCGCCCGACCAACGCTGGCGCCGCCCGGACGCCGCTCAGGCGACCAGCCGCAGCGCCGTGCCCCACGGGTCCGCCGCCAGGTACGCCCCCGCTTCGCGGGCGACGGCGTACCCCGCCGACCCCAGGCTCGCCGCCGCCGCCGCCGCGTCCGAGCGCGCCGGCAGCACCAGCTCCCAGTCCAGCAGCCGCGCGTCGGCCTCGCCCGCCGGCGGCTCGCCCGCGGCCCACGTGTTCAGCCCCAGGTGATGGTGATAGCCGCCCGCCGAAAGGAACAGCGCGCCAGGATAGCTCCAGACCACGACGTCCAGCCCGAGCGCGCGGTGATAGAACGCCGCCGCCGCCGCCAGGTCGCCCACGTGCAGGTGCACGTGCCCCATCGTCGCGCCGGCCGGCATCCCCGTCCACGGCTCGCCGCCCCCCGCCGCCAGCACGCCCCGCAGATCCAGCGGCCGCGTCGCCATCGCGAGCTGACCGCCGTGCCAGCGCCACTCGCTTCGCGGCCGATCGGCGTACACCTCGATCCCCAGCCCGTCCGGATCCCGCAGGTACAGCGCCTCGCTCACCAGGTGGTCCGACATCCCCACGTCCACGCCGAGCCGCCGCAGGTGCGCCAGGAACCGGCCCAGCGCCGCGCGGTCCGGCAGCAGGATCGCGTAGTGGTACAGCCCGAGCCGGCCACGCTCCGGCACCGGCCGCGCGCCCCGCCGCTCCCGCAGCTCGACGAGCGGCGCCCCCGAGGCCGCGCCGAGCACCGC
>JADGGV010000563.1 GCA_019689775.1 Gemmatimonadota bacterium | reverse complement strand
CTTCGAGTCCAGCAGCGGCTCGTTCATCTTCACCGGCGTGATCAGCCCCCGCCCCACCACCTCGGGGATCGTCCGCGCGTAGCCGACCGGCACCGCGTTCCCCGGCCAGCTCACCAGCGTCACGTCGTTCGGCCCCAGGATCGTGCCCAGCGGGAGGTCGCGCGCTGCCACCACCACCTGCACGCCGCTCGCCGCCCGCGGGTCCACCTGCACCACCTGCGGCCGCGCCCGCATGTACCTCAGCGCCGAGTACCCCGCCAGCCCCCCCGACAGCAGCGCCAGCAGCAGCACGATGAGCGTCCGCTTCCGATTCATGAAGGTCTCCGCCTACCTCTCGTTCCGCATGACGACCGTCGTCACCAGGCTCAGCGTGGCCTGCTCCGTCGTCCATCTTAGGAACGGCCGAAGGAAGGTAAAGCTGTAGGGGTAGGTCACCGTCACCGTCGTCGCCTCGTTGTCGTCCGTCGGCAGCAGATTGTAGCCCGGCGCCGTGATCGTCGCCGCCGTCGAGTCCAGGTGCGCCGCCGCCAGCGCGCGCCGCACGGCATGGTAGACCTCGTCGATCGGGATGTTCTGCTTGCTGTTCACCGCCGCCACCCGCGCCCCCTCCCGCGCCGCATCCGTCACGGTCTGATACGTGTTCCACGCTCGCCCGAACTCCACCATCCCGAGCAGCAGGATCAGCAGCAGCGGCGTCACCAGCGCGAACTCGACCAGCGCCTGCCCCTGTTCGCCACGGGCCAGGCGCCGCAGCCAAACACTGCTCTCGATGGCTTTCACAGTCGAACCCACTCTCGTAGAGGGAGGAACCACGCGGCCAGGAAGCCGAGGGAGATCGCGACCCCGTACGGGACCTTCAGCGCTCCGGGAGATGCCGGCGACGGCCGCTCGCCACGCCGCCCCCCCGTCAGGAGGTAGGTGGCGAACCGACGCGTGCTCAGCAACGCGGGGATGATCACGCCGCCGCGCACCGACGCGACGATGCCAAGCACTCCACCCAGCACCATCGACGCGATCAGCGCCGGCCACAGGAGGTCCACGCCGGTGAACGCTCCCAGCGCCGCCAGCAGCTTCGCGTCCCCACCACCGACGGCGCCGATCACAAATAACGGGAACGACACACCGAGGGCAATGCCGGCGCCCGCCAGCCCGTCCAGCAGCGGCGCCACCCCGCCCACGGACCGCAGCGCCAGCGCGACGAACAGTCCCGACACCGTCAGCCGGTTCGGTAGACGCTGCGTCCGAGCGTCCCACACCAGCGCCGCGGCGGCGAAGACGACGAAGACGACCGTCAATAACGAGTGCATTCCAGCCCGAGGGAGTTCACTGCCGGGGCGCCGCGGCGGGCGCAGGAGTCCCGAGCCCGCCGCGGCGACGTCCGTCGCGCGACGCTCAGGAGGCGTACTGGCTGCCCGGAGCCGCGTCCAGCTTCTGCGTCACGTTGTTGAACGTGTTCCCGATCGAGTTGCGGAACAGGATCATGATCCCGATCAGGCCGATCGCCACCAGTGCGATGATCAGGACGTACTCCACGAGTCCCTGCCCGGACTCGTCCTTCATGAAGCGGTGGAACAGCTCCTTCATCAGTGCCTCCTCCGGCCAATGCGGCCGCGCTCGTTGAAACGGCCGGATCCTGGCTGCTCTCCGGCGTCGGTGAGTGGGGCGGGCCGTCCGGACCGCGCCCCCGTGGTGGGCACCGGGTTGCTGTGGCCCCACCTCCGGCGGGGCGCACCCGGGCTCGGTGCGTCAGCCCCTTCCCAACAAATCGAGGGCCAGTGGCCCGCGCGCGAGCCACACCATGCGCGGCAACGACTTATCCCACCATCGCCGTCCGCGCGCGCCCGGCCCGGCGTAATGCACCGTGACAGCATCACGGACCAAAACATTCCGCGGGCGCCGCGGCTCCGGCGGCGCACCGCCTGGCCCGTGCCCCGAGCGGTCAGCTCGAGGCCAGCTCGTGCCGCGCGGCCACGGCGGCGCGTCGCCGCGCCTTCGGGCCGAACATCCCCACCCGCGCGCGGTAGGCCGCGTACTCCGGGAATGCCCGCTCCAGCACCGCCTCCTCCTCGCGGATGCGAACCCACATCAGCAGCAGGAACGTCCCGTACGCCAGCGCGAACGGCACCGTGAGGTGCCAGAGCAGCAGCCCGCCGTACTCCACCACGTATGCGGCGTAGATCGGGTGACGCGCCCAGCGGTACATCCCGGTCGTGACCAGCTCCCGCGCCTGCGGCTCGATGCTGAAGGCATGGCGCAGCGCCACCAGAGCCGGGAGGGACAGCACGACGCCAAAGAAGTAGAGGACCACCCCCGCGGCCGCCACCGGCACGTAGCTCGTCTCCGCGTACCAGTGCGGGAAGAACCGGGCGGAGAGATCGGTGAATGCGGCCACCATGAAGCCATGCGCGTAGGCCACCAGCCGCGCCCGCAGCGCCGTGGGTCCCGCGGCCCTCGGCCCGCGCAGCAGGAACGCCACCGCGATGAGCAGATTCTGGAGCACCAGCGGCAGGGCGACGAGCGCCAGGTCCCATCGAGCCTGGAACGAATCCACGACCGCCGCGAAGAAGAACAGCGCACCGAGGATGTCGCTGAGACGGCGGGTGTTCGGCGGTCGGGGCATCGCTCTCGTCGATTCGATCTCGCCCGGCGGCGGGCGCTCCGCCGTCACGGCGACTCCACGCAGGACCGAGCCGGGGGCCGGGCGCTCTCGCCCGGCCGCCGGCATCGGCCCCCGGATCAACTCGCGTACTG
>JADGGV010000562.1 GCA_019689775.1 Gemmatimonadota bacterium | reverse complement strand
GGCTCGGGGGGATGCGGCGCGGGCGGCGGCGCCTGGGCCGGCGGGTCGAGCGCCTCGGGCGGCGCCCCGTCCGACCCGCCGGCCGGCTCCGCGAGCAGCGAGTCGACGAGCGCATCGATCAATTGAAGCGCGCCCTCGACCGCCGCGGCGACGGGCGCGCTCAGCTCGACGAGCACGTCGTCGGCCGCGGCGTCGGGGACGTGCGCGGGCGCGCACCCGACGACGAGCACGCGTGGCGGGAGGGCACCCATGGCGCGGGCGAGGCGGAGGACGGAGACGGGGGCCATGGCGTGGCCTTGGGGCCCGTCGCTCGCCTCGAGCGCGTCCGCTCCGGGCTCGAGGACGACCAGCGTGCCCGGCGGGTCGCCGGTCGGCACCGCATCGACGAGGAGCGCCGCGTCGTAGCCGCGCTGGAGCGCGAAGACCAGGTCCATGCCGCGGATGCCGAAGTCGACGGCGTCGACGCCCGGCCTCGGCGGCCGCTCCGCCAGCCGCCGCGCGACGGCGACGCCGAAGCCGTCGTCGCCCAGAAAGATGTTGCCGATCCCGGCGACGAGGATGCGCCGCGGCCGGGGCGACTCCGCCGCCGCGAGCGGCTCGACCTCCGCCGGCGCGAAGAAGAAGCGGTGCGCGGGGACGCGCCCCAGGCCCAGGTCGCGGCCCGGGTCGTCCTCGAGCGCGACGGCGACGTGGAGCCGCCCCTCGTCGTCCTCCTCGATCCCCTCGACCACGCCGACGCGCCCGGCCAGCAGGTCGCCGAGGAGGCCGCCGCTCGCGCCGGGGCGCAGGCGCACGCGGCTGCCGCGTCGCACCTCGACGCCGGCGACGACGATGGATTCCGGTCCCGGCCGCGCCATCTCCGCCCAGAATTCCATGCTCGCCTCACTCCCCCCAGGGGATCGGCCGGAAGTCGCGGATCGCGCCGTGCAGGCGCATCATCTGCTCCGGCGTGAGCGCCTCGCAGCGCTCCAGGATCTCGCGCGCCCGCGGGTCGGTCGCGCGCACCTCCTCGCGCTCCGCGTCGCTCAGGCACAGGATGTTGAGGACGAGCAGCTCGTCGATCTCGCCGCCGTCGAAGAGGTCGCCCGGGCTCTCCGGCGCCACGCGCGGATAGTCCGGCAGGATGATCGGCGACGACAGCAGCGTGTGCGTCTCGCCCGCCTCGCCGGCCAGCACGGGCCAGGTGCCGAGGTTCTCGCAGGCCGCGGCGTCCGCACGCAGCGCGTCCGGCGGATCGGTGAGCGAGACGAACGCGCCGCGGCGCGCGCGCAGGATCGTGTGCGTCGAGACGAACGCGCGGCGCAGCGCGGCCTCGCGAGGGACGTCGTCGCACGGCGTCGCGTTCTCGATGCGGACGGTCAGGCGCCAGAGGCGCTCGCGCAGCCGCTCAGCGCGCAGCCGGACCGCGCCGGCGAGCGGCTCCCAGCTCCGGACGACGACGCCCGCGCGCCCGCTCGCCGCGTCCACGCGCCGCTCCTCGTCGCGGCCGGCGGCGACGGCGACGGGGATGTCCCGCCCGCCCGCGAGCGCCCCGACCGGCTGGTCGGCCGCGCCGGCCTCGCGCTCCGCCGCCTCGTCCCACGCCAGCAGCCGCTCGCTGCCGAGCACCAGCTCGTCGACGAACAGGCGCCCGTCGGCGCGCTCCTGCGCGAGTCGCCGCTCGAGCACGTGCAGGAAGCGGACGACGACGTCGACGCGGGCATCGTCGTCGCCCTCGAGCAGACACTGCGTCTGCATCGTCCACGGGTCGCCGCCGCCGCGGCGCTCGGCGTACGCCTGGGGGAAGACCGCGCCGTACGTCCAGCGCTGGCGGTTCTTCAGCGCCGAGCGGCGGTAGGGCCAGAGGAGGTAGCCCTCGTAGAGGACCGTCCGGGCGATTCGCGCGACCTCGTCCATGCGCTAGCGCTCCCCGCCCCCGGCGGCGTCCAGCAGCGCGTCCAGCGCGGCCTCCCACGTCGGCAGCGCGCGCCGCGCGCGGAACGCGGCCAGCCGGTCGAACGTGTCCCGGTGCAGCCGCAGCCACGCCGCGCTCGGGAAGTAGTGGTCCATGGCGCGCCTCCAGACGGCGACGGGCATCGCAAAACGGGCCTCGCGGTCCCAGCCGAGCCGGCCCACCTGGAGCAGCCCGCCGGCGCCCGCGTAGAAGACGCTGCCGCTGAAGAGGAACTCGAGCGGGACGACGCCGTCGTCGCCGAGCGCGTGCAGGTACTTCGCGGCCGTGACCTCGAAGTCGTACGTGCACGGCACCGGCAGGTCGATCCGCGCCGTGCCGGTGAAGCCCGGCACCTGCGCGGCGGCATGGGTCCAAAGCAGGCTGCGCAGCGTCGTGCCCCAGCGCTCCGGCGCGCCGAACAGGTCGTGGAGCCGGATCTTCTCCTGCGCGTCGTACGTGCGCCGCTCGGCCGCGATGCGCACCTGCACGGCGAGCGAGAGCGCGCGCACCGACTGGCCCGCCGGCGCGCCGATCCGGAGCGCGAAGCGCAGCGTCGGCACGGCGGCGTACTCGACGACGCCCGCGCCCTCGACCGCGAAGTCCAGCTCCGGGACGCCCGCCGGCGCGGCGGCGCCCCGACTTGCGGCCGCGGGATCCCGCCGGCCGGTCGACTCCTGCCGTGCGCCGGCGCCCGCATTCCCGGCGGCCGACTCCCGCCGCGGCCCCGCGCCCCCGCTCCCGCGCGCCCCGCTCACGGCGGCGAGAGGTTCGGCGCGCTCGGATCGATCGGGTTGCGCGCGCGCGGGTGGATCCCGGGCGAG
>JADGGV010000561.1 GCA_019689775.1 Gemmatimonadota bacterium | reverse complement strand
CCTCTGCTCGGGGACGGCGGGGGTGCGCACGGCGCGGATCACGGTCTCGTGGACGGCGGTGCGCAGGGGGATGTGCCGGTGGTTGTCGGCGCTGGGATCGACGCGGTTGGTGAGGAGGACGACGAAGAGGTCGCGGGCCGGGTCGATCCAGAAGCTGGTGCCGGTGTAGCCGGTGTGCCCGAACGCGGTGCGGCTGAACGGCCCGTCGGGATCGGGGCGGTCGAAGCCGAGCGCGCGTCCGGCGATGCGGGCGGAGGTGAAGCGGCGGACGACCGCGGCGCTGGCGATGGCGTTGCGCTCGCCGTGGGCGCCGCGGAGGATCTCGCGGCAGAGCACGGCGACGTCACGGACGGAGGAGAAGAGGCCGGCGTTGCCGGCCACGCCGCCGAGCGCGTCGGCGGCGGGGTCGTGGACGCGCCCCTGGATCGGGCGGCCGAGCGCGCGGCTGAACTCGGTGGGCGCGATCCGGTCGAGGTCGAAGGGAGAGCCTGCGACGGGCGCGAGCGGCGTGAACGTCGTCTCGCGGAGGCCGAGCGGGCCGTAGATGCGCGAGTGGAGGTAGGCGTCGAGGCGCTTGCCGGTCACGCGCTCGATGACGGCGCCGAGCACGATCATGCCGAGGTCGCTGTACTCGGACTCGCGCCCGGGCCGTGCGATCAGGCGGGTGCGGGCGAGGCGGCGCAGGCGCGAGGTGCGGTCGTCGCCGATGGCCCAGAGGTCCTTGTCGGGCGGGAGCCCCGAGGTGTGCGCCAGCAGGTGGCGGATGCGGATGCGGGAGGCGGCGCCCTTTCGAGGCCAGTAACGGAGGTAGTGCGAGACCCGGGCGTCGAGGTCGAGGGCGCCGGCCTGCACGAGGCGCATGGCGGCGAGCGTCGTCGCCAGCGGCTTGGTGAGCGAGGCGAGGTCGTAGAGGGTCGAGTCGGTGACCTCGGGCGCCGTCGGCGCCCAGTCGATCCGGCCGTACCCCTTCATCCAGACGATCTTGCCGTGGCGACCGATGGCGACGGCGGCGCCGGGCGTGGCGCCGGCGGCGATCGCCGCGGGGACGATCGAGTCGAGCGCGGCGAGCGTAACGGAGTCCATGCCGACCTCGGCCGGCGATACGACGGCCGGCGGCCCGTCCGGCCCGAGCGGTGGCGCCGGCGGTGCCGGTGGAGCCGAGAGGCCGAGGAGCAGCGCGACGGATGCGAGCATCGGATGACGGCGCCCGGGGCGGGACGTGCTAGGATCCGCGAACCGCGCGGCAGGGAGATACCGGGAGACGCGCAGCGTGTCCGCAGTATACGAGCGGCGGGCCCGGTCGCCAATAGGTATTCCGGTCGACGGCCGGAGGGGCCGCCTCGCCCCGGAGGGCCGGCGCGTCGCGGCCGGCCGCCCGCGTGCTCAGGGGGCGACGGTGTACCTGACGCGCAACCGCGACCGGCAGCCGCAGCCGCCCGCGTGCTCAGGGGGCGACGACGCCCCGCCGCCACGACCGCCGGTCCGGCGCCCGGCCGGCCGGCACGGCCCGGCGCGCGTCGGCCGCCGGGAGGTCGTCGAGGAATGCCGCCGCCCAGTGGAACACGTTGTTCGCGGCGACCGCCCGGCGCAGCTCGCTCATCCGCCGGCGCCGCTCTGCTTCGGGCATGTCCAGCGCGGCGCGATAGGCGCCGGCGAGTTCGGCGATGCGGTTCGGGTTGACGCGCAGCGCGGCGCCCAGCTCCTCGGCCGCGCCGGCGAACTCGCTCAGGATCAGCACGCCGTCCCCGTCGGCGCGCGTCGCCACGAACTCCTTCGCGACCAGGTTCAGTCCGTCGCGCAGGGCGGTGACGACCATCACGTCGGCGGCGCGATACAGCGCCGCGAGCGTGGTGAGGTCGACGCGGTCGTAGAGGCAGTCGATCGGCTTCCAGTCGGAGCGCCCGAAGCGCGCATTGATCCGGCGGACGAGCACGTCGACGACCTCGCGCAGGTCGCGGTACGCGCCGGTCTCCTCGCCGGTCGGCACCGCGATCTGCACGAACGAGGCGCGGCCGCGCCGCTCGGCATCCTCCTCCAGCAGCCGCTCGAACGCGAGCAACCGTTGCGGGATCCCTTTCGTGTAGTCGAGGCGGTCGACGCCGACGAGCAGCGCGCCGCCCCGCGCGCGCAGCTCCGCCACCTGCGCCAGCACCTCGGGATCGGCCGCCAGGCGGGTGAACGAATCGACGTCGATCCCCATCGGCTGCACCCGGATGCAGGCGCGCCGCCGGCCGACGCGCACGTCCGCGCCGCGGGTGGCGTAGCCGAGCCGCTCGACCGCACGGAGGAAGTTCCCGGCGTACTCCGAGGTGTGGACGCCGACGACGTCGGCGCCGAGCATCCCCTCGAGCAGCTCCGCGCTCGCCGGCACGGCGCCGAACACCTCGGGCGCCGGAAACGGCGTGTGCAGGAAGAAGCCGATCGGCACCTCCGGGCGCCGCTCCCGCAGCAGGCGTGGGAGGAGGAACAGGTGGTAGTCGTGGATCCAGACGCGGTCGCCGACTCGCAGGTGGCGGCTGATCGCCTCCGCGTAGCGCTCGTTCACCGCGCGGTAGCGGCGCCAGTCCTCCGGCCGCGCCGGCGGCTCGGCCGCCCAGCCGTGCAGCACGGGCCACAGCACGCCGTTGCAACACCGCCGGTAAAAGCCTTCGACCTCCTCCTCGTCGAGCGAGATCGATACCGACTCGACGCCGTCGCCGGGAGGCGCCGGTTCCGCGCGCTCGCCGCCCGCCCCGCCCTCCCCGCCCGCGAGCCCGTCCCACCCGAAC
>JADGGV010000033.1 GCA_019689775.1 Gemmatimonadota bacterium | reverse complement strand
CGAAGCTTCCTCCAGGCCACGCTCCGCCCGGCCTCCTCCCACCCCTCCAGGCCCGAGTCCATGCCCGGCCCCGCACTCCACGACCTCCGTCTCACGCTCCGCTCGCTCCGGAGGAGCCCCGGCTTCGCCGTCACGGTCGTCCTCTCCGTCGCGATCGGGATCGGCGCGTGCGTGTCCGTGTTCGCGGCGATCGACGCGGCGCGCTTCCGGCCGCTACCGTACGACGACCCCGACCGTCTGGTCTGGATCTACGGCACGGCCGTGGGCGACGAGGTGCCGGCATACCCGATCGGCGAGGACGTCTTCCGCGACTGGAGCGCGCGGCGGCTGCGCAGCATCGAGTCGCTCGCGCTCGAGGGCTCGACGGAGGCGCTGCTGCGCGGCAGCGCGGAGCCGGTTTCGGCGACCGTCGGCCTTGTGAGCGGCGGGTACTTCCGCGTGGCGGGTGCGCGGCCGCGGCTCGGGCGGACGTTGCTTCCGGATGACGACGTCGCCGGCGCGGGCCCGGCGGCCGTGCTGAGCTACCCGTTCTGGGTGCGGCGCTTCGGCGCCGACCGCGCCGTGCTCGGCCGGACGCTGCGCCTCGCCGGGACGACGGCGACCGTCGTGGGCGTGATGCCGCCCGGCATGCGCCTTCCAGGCGACGTCGTCGTTCCCCTCTCCGCGGCGACGCGCGAGCTTACGCCCACCTCCACCAGCATCCTCGCCCGGCTCCGGCCGGGCGCCACGCTCGCGCAGGCGAAGGCCGAGCTGCGCCGGCTCGCGCGCACGAGCGCGCTCGCGGACTCGGCCGGGCGCGAGCCGCGGAGCGCGACGGCGTACTCGATCCCCGAGATGGCGCGGCGGATCTCGTCGTCGGAGCTGTGGCTGCTGCTGGGCGCGGTCGGCCTCGTCTTCCTGATCGCCGTCGGCAACCTGGCGAACCTCGTCCTCGTGCGCGCGCAGTCCCGGGCACGCGACCTGGCCGTGCGCGCCGCGCTCGGCGCGAGGCGATGCGACCTCGTCCGCCAGCTCGTCGTGGAGAGCCTCGCGCTGACGCTCCCGGGCGGCGCGCTCGGCGCGGTGGTCGCGGTCTGGGGAAAGGCGCTCGCCGGTCGTTTCGTCCCGCCCGAGGTCGCGCCGACGATCGCGATCGACGCCCGCGCGCTGGCGGTCTCTTTTGCACTCGCGGTGCTGGTCGGCGTCGTCGACCTTCGTGTAGCGCGCGTCGCCGACGACGCCGACCACGCGCGCCCGCGTCCTTCCGACGACGACCTCCTCGCCCACCGCGCCGCCGGGCCAGGTGCTGTGGGCGAGCGTCTCGCTCACGACGACGCCGGCGCCAGCCGGGTCGCGGGGCGGCCGCGCTCAGCGGGCGAAGACCAGCGTCCAGCCGATGCTGAAGCTGATCTGGCCGCCGCTCACGGTGGCGGGGATCGTCGGGCCGTCGGGCTCGCGGAGCTGGAGGCCGGAGCCGCTCGTGGTGTAGGTACCGTCGATCGTGTCGGACGACACCTCCACGGGCTGGCCGGTGCTGGTGAGGCGCAGCGTGATGACGGCGCGGAAGGCGCCGTCGTCGTCGAGGGCGAGGGAGCCGTCGGTGATCTGCTCCGTCTGGACCGGCGTCTGCGCCACCGTCGCGGGGAGCGGCTGGCCGTTCACGGTCTTGAGCCGGTAGGTGCCGGTGACGTTGCTGGCGCCGCCTGCGTCGGGGCCTGTGGAGTCCCCGCCGCCGCAGGCGGTCAGCAGGGCGGCGGCGCAGGCGACGACGACGAGCGCGAGCGCCGGCCGGCGGCGGGGAAGGAATCTGGGCACGGGTGTGCCTCCGCGAGCAGCGTGGGCGCGGGCGGCGCCGGGTCGGGTCGAGCCGGGACCGGGCGCGCGTGGTCGGCGAGCAGTCTGGGTCCGCGGAGGGGAGCGCGCCGTCCCCCAATCTAGGGACAGCGGACCGCTTCCCCGCGGCGTCGTCCGGCTCCCACTCTCGGCGGCAGGGGCCTGCCGCTCGACGCCGGATACGATGATGAGCCCATGAGTCGACGCCCCGAACGGAGCGCACCGCGTCGGGCGGCTGGCCTGGGTTCAGGCGACGCCAGGGACGTCGGCGAACACGCCGGGAGCCCGGTGCAGCTTCGAGACCGCCTCGGAACGTAAGGCGCGGGCGCAGCAACGTTGATCCGCAGACCAGCACGCCTTATCCTGCGCCGCAGGCTACCCCCGCGCTCACCCGACGGCATCGAGGACCTCCGAGTCCCGCCGGCACTCCATCCGACGGGTGGGCGCACCCCCGGTCGAGCGGATTCCCGGCAGTCTCTGGATTCGTGGATCGAGCGCCGCCCGCGAAGTGTTCGCGCCAGGAAACGCTCACCCCCCACACGGAGCCGCCCAATGTCCTACCTTCTCGGTCCTCAGCGACGGCGAGTGGCGTTCAACGTCAGGACGGGTGCTCAGACGAATTTCGACCTGTCGCCGTACATGTGCATTCTTAATATTAGGACGAATATGTACTTCTATATGACCTTCGCATCCCTACAAGATGCGCGTTTCGGCAATTTCAGTTCGTGGGTTCCTATCGATCCGGGCGAGGCAATCGCCGTAACCGGCTTGGCGAGCTGCGGTGGGGTATTCTTTGCCAACTCCGACTTCAGCATGGTGGCGGCGGGGCACATGAGCGGAGATGCCCAGTTCGTCGCGCAGTGGTGCGACTCGCTCGCCGAAGACGGCGTTCGCCCGCATTACCTGCTCTGGGCGACGGGTCCGGACGGGAGCCGCAGCCTGGGCGGCAGGGCGCTGCGCCAATACATGCGTCGCTTTGGAATCAATCCGGTCCGCGCCCCCGCCGTCGCCAATTGCACCCAAATCGTCCTGAGCCAGGACGGCCTCGTCCACGCGGCGTACGGGGACGACATCATCGCGGAAGCGCAATGAGCAGGGACGCGACCCGACGAGCGGGTGACTCCCCGATCCTCCACTCGGCCGCTCATCCACTCCCCCGCTCCGAAGCAAGGCCGCGCGCGGAAGCGGGAGTGGGCGCGAGACCGGAAACCAGGTCGTCTCGGGAGGTACGATGACCCTGTCCGGCCGTACCGCCGTCGTGACGGGCGCCAGCCGGGGGATCGGCGAGGCGATCGCGCGGGCGCTGGCGGCGGAGGGCGCCAGCCTGCTGCTGGCGTCGACGACGCAGGCGCGGGTCGAGGCGGTGGCGGCGTCGATCCGCGAGGCGGGTGGCGACGTCGCGGCGGTGGTGTGCGACGTCGCCGACCCGAGCGCCGTCGACGGCCTCGCCCGCGCGGCGGCGGAGCGCCTCGGGCGCGTCGACATCCTGGTCAACAACGCGGGGATCGCGACGGCGGGGGCGGTGCACCGGACGTCGGTCGAGGAGTGGACGCGGGTGCTGGCCGTGAACGCGACGGGCACGTTCCTGTGCACGCGGGCGTTCCTCCCCGGGATGCTGGAGCGGAGGTGGGGGCGCGTGGTGAACGTCGCATCGACGGCGGGGCTGCACGGTGCGCGCTACATCGCCGCGTACGCGGCGTCGAAGCACGCGGTGATCGGGCTGACGCGTTGCGCCGCGGCGGAGGCCGCGGCGGCGGGCGTGACGGTGAACGCGGTCTGCCCCGGCTACGCGGACACGGACATGACGCGGCAGTCGGTCGCGCGGATCGTCGCCCGCACGGGGATGAGCGAGGCGCAGGCGCTGGAGGCGCTGCTGGCGACGTCGCCGCAGAAGCGGCTGGTGACGCCGGCGGAGGTCGCGGCCGCCGTCGTCTACCTGTGCGGCGATGCGGCGCGCGGGATCAACGGACAGGCGCTGGTGATCGACGGCGGAGGGCTGCTCGCGTGAGGCTCGAGGCGATCGACCCGGAGGCGCTGGGCGCGCCGAAGGGGTGGACGAACGGGCTGCTGGCGCCGGCGGGCGGGCGGCTGCTGTTCGTGGCGGGCCAGACCGCGCGGGACGCGGACGGCCGGATCGTGGACGGCGGCTTCGTCGCGCAGTGGGAGCGGGCGCTGGAGAACGTGCTGGCGGTCGTGCGCGCGGCCGGCGGCTCCCCGGAGTCGATCGGCCGGATGACGGTCTACGTGACCGACCGCGCGGCCTACCTGGCCGCTCGCAAGCCGCTGGGCGAAGTCTGGCGGCGGCACATGGGGCGTCATTACCCTGCCATGACGCTGGTGCAGGTGGCCGCGCTCGTGGACGAGGGCGCGATGGTGGAGCTGGAGGCGACGGCGGTGGTGTAGGGCGGCGCGCCGCCGCTACACCCCCTCTTGCTCTTGCTCGCCCTCTTGCTCTTGCCGCTCGATCCTCGCCCTCACGGCTCGAACCTTTGCAGCTCGGCGGCGTCGCAAGAGCAAGAGCAAGAGCAAGAGGGGTAAACCTTTGCGAGGTCAGAGATGCCGATCAGCCCCGCCACCTTCCGCTACGACCACGACCCCGCCACCGGCGTCGCGACGATCACGCTGGACCGGCCGGCGCGGCTGAATGCGCTGACGTTCGCGGTCTACGAGGAGCTGCGCGACACGTTCCTCGCGCTCGACCGCGAGCCGGGCGTGCGCGCGATCGTGCTGACCGGGAGCGGGCGGGCGTTCTGCTCCGGCGGCGACGTCGACGACATCATCGGCGCGCTCCTCGACAAGAGCTTCGAGGAGCTGCTCGCCTTCACGCGCGTGACGGGGCAGCTCGTCCACGCCATGCGACGCTGCCGCCGCCCGATCGTGGGCGCGCTGAACGGCGCGGTCGCCGGCGCGGGCGCGGTCATCGCCGCGGCGTGCGACATCCGCATCGCGGCCGAATCCGCCAAGATCGCGTTCCTGTTCACACGCGTCGGCCTGTCGGGCGCGGACATGGGCGCGTCCTGGTTGTTGCCGCGCATTGTCGGGCACGGCCGCGCCTCGGAGCTGCTCATGACCGGCGAGTTCATCGACGCGATCGAGGCGCACCGCATCGGGCTCTACAACCGCGTCGTCGTGGACGACGCGCTGCCGACCGAGGCGCGGACGATGGCCGAGAAGCTCGCGCGCGGGCCGGCGTTCGGGCTGGAGATCACGAAGGAGTCGCTGGACCGGGAGTGGGCGATGGACCTCGACACCGCGCTCGCCTGGGAGACGCAGGTGCAGGCCGGCTGCATGCTGAGCCCGGACTTCCGCGAGTCGTACGAGGCGTTCAGGGCCAGGCGCGAGCCGAAGTTCCGGTAGGCGCGGCGATGCCCGACCCCCGGCCGGTCCGCGCGTTCCTCGACGACCGCCACCTGGCGCTGGCCGCCCGGTTGGACGCGCTCTGCGACGCCGCGGTCCGCCCGCTTCCGGTCCCCGCCGACGACGCCGCCGCCCGCGCGCAGGCCCGCGAGCTGCTCGACCTCCTCGGTCGCGAGCGCCTGCTCGGGCTCTTCGACCCGCCGGACCTGCGCGGCGCCGCGCTCGCGCGCGAGGCGCTGGCGGCGGCGTCGCCGCTGGCGGACGCCGTCTTCGCGGTGCAGGGCCTCGGCATCACGCCGATCCTCCTCGGCGCGAGCGACGCCGCGCGCGCCGAGTGGCTCCCGCGCCTGCTCCGCGGCGAGGCCATGGCCGCGTTCGCGATGACCGAGCCGGAGGCCGGCTCCGACGTCGCCGCGATCGCGACGACCGCGCGCCGCGACGGCGACGCCTGGGTGCTCGACGGCGCCAAGACGCTGATCTCGAACGCCGGTATCGCGGACGTCTACGCCGTCTTCGCGACGACGGACCCCGCGCGCGGCCGCAAGGGGATCGGCTGCTTCCTCGTCCCCGCGGGGGCGCCGGGCGTGCGCTTCGTGCGCCCGCTCGTCATGAGCGCGCCGCACCCGCTGGGCGACGTCGCCTTCGAGGGCGCGCGCGTGCCCGCCGCGTACCGCCTGGACGCGCCGCGCGGCGACGACGGCGGCGGCTTCCGCCTCGGCCTCGCCACGCTCGACCGGCTGCGCCCGACGGTGGGCGCGGCCGCGTGCGGGATGGCCGCCCGCGCGCTCGAGGCGGCGCTCGCCCACGTCGCCACGCGGCGGCAGTTCGGCAAGCCGCTCGCCGAGCTGGAGGCGGTCCGCTCCCGGCTCTCGCAGATGGCGATCGAGCTGACGGCGTCCCGGCTCCTCGTCTACCGCGCCGCCTGGGAGGCCGACCGCGGCGCCGAGCGGATCACCGTCGAGGCGGCGATGGCGAAGGCGTTCGCGACCGAGGCCGCGCAGCGGATCGTCGACGGCGCCGTGCAGCTCCTCGGCGGCCGCGGCGTCCTCGCCGACAATCCGGTCGACCGGCTGTACCGCTCGGTGCGCGCGCTCCGGATCTACGAGGGGACGACGGAGGTGCAGCACGCGATCGTCGGCGCGGCGCTCGTCGCCGACGCCGCGCGGCGCGCGGCGGGGGAGTCGGCATGAGGCGCGAGACCGGAACGTCGCGATGCGCGTGATCTGCGTCGGCGGCGGGCCCGCCGGGCTCTATCTGGCCATCCAGCTCAAGCGCGCGGACCCCGCGCACGAGGTCACGGTGTTGGAGCGCAACCGCGCGGACGACCCGTTCGGCTTCGGCGTCGTCTTCTCGGACGCGACGGGCACGAACCTGCGCGGCGCCGACCCGGTCACGTTTGACGAGATGGCCGCGCGCTTCGCGCACTGGGACGACATCGCGATCCACTACCGGGGCGAGGTGCTGCGCTCGACGGGGCACGGCTTCAGCGGGCTGTCGCGGCGCGCGCTCCTCGACATCCTGGCCCGCCGCGCGCAGGGGCTCGGCGTGGACGTCCGCTACGGCTGCGAGGTCGCGGACGTGGACGCGCTCCGGCGGCAGGCGGACCTCGTCGTCGCCTCCGACGGGCTGAACAGCACGGTGCGCCAGCGCTGGGCGGAGCACTTCCGGCCGACCGTCGACTGGCGCCCGAACCGCTTCGTCTGGCTCGGCACGACCCGGCCCTTCCCCGCCTTCACGTTCTACTTCAAGGCCGACGCGCACGGGCTCTGGCGCGTGCACGCCTACCAGTACGAGGGCGGGCGCTCGACGTTCATCGTCGAGGCGACGGAGGCGACGTGGACGCGCACCGGCCTCGCCGAGGGCGACGAGGACGCCACCGTCGCCTTCTGCGAGCGGCTGTTCGCCGAGGAGCTGGAGGGGCACCGACTGCTGCGGAACCGCTCCGTCTGGCGCCGCTTCCCGACCGTGCGCTGCGAGCGCTGGAGCTGGGCGCCGGCCGACGGCGGCGCGCCCGTCGTGCTCATCGGCGACGCCGCCCACACCGCGCACTTCTCGATCGGCTCGGGGACGAAGCTGGCCATGGAGGACGCGATCGCGCTCGCCGGCGCGCTCCGTTCGAGCGACGACGTCGCCGCCGCGCTCGCGGCGTACGAGGCGGAGCGGAAGCCGACCGTGCTCAGCACGCAGCGCGCGGCGCAGGTCTCGCTCCAGTGGTTCGAGGAGACCGAGCGCTACATGGGGATGGCGCCGCTCCAGTTCGCGTTCAACCTGCTCACGCGCTCGCTGCGCGTGACGCACGAGAACCTCCGCGTGCGCGACCCCGCGTTCGTCGCGCGCGTGGACGCGTGGTTCGCGGCGCAGGCGGAGAAGCAGAGCGGCGTGCCGGTCGTGCCGCGGGCGGACGGCGGCGCCGGCGAGCCCGCGGCCGACGCGGCGGCCGGCGGCGCTGCTGGGGCGGCCCGCGGCGCTCCGGGCGCCGGACCAGCCGGGGCGCCGGCACCGCGGAAGGTCCCCCCGCCGCTCTTCGCGCCGTTCCGCGTGCGCGAGCTTCTGCTCGCGAACCGCGTCGTTGTCTCGCCGATGTGCCAGTACAGCGCGGAGGACGGCACGCCGAACGACTGGCACCTGGTGCACCTCGGCAGCCGCGCGGTCGGCGGCGCGGGGCTCGTCATGGCGGAGATGACGGACATCAGCCCCGAGGCGCGCATCTCCCACGGCTGCACGGGGTTGTACCGACCGGAGCACGTCGCCGCGTGGAGGCGGATCACCGACTTCGTGCACGAGCACAGCCACGCGGCGATCGGCGTCCAGCTCGGGCACGCGGGCCGGAAGGCGTCGACGCGGCGCATGTGGGAGGGCGATGTCGAGCCGCTCGAGGAGGGCGCCTGGCCGATCGTGTCGGCCTCGCCGATCCCCTACTTCCCGCACTCGCCCGTACCGCGCGAGATGACGCGCGAGGAGATGGAGCGCACGCTCGACGACTACGTCCGGGCCACGCACATGGCGGACGCGGGCGGCTTCGACTGGCTCGAGCTGCACTGCGCGCACGGCTACCTGCTGGCCAGCTTCATCTCGCCGCTCACGAACCGGCGCACCGACGAGTTCGGCGGCCCGCTCGAGAACCGCATGCGCTACCCGCTCGAGGTGTTCGACGCCGTGCGCGCCGTATGGCCCGAGCACAAGCCGATGAGCGTGCGCATCTCCGCCGTCGACTGGGTGCCCGGCGGCGTGGACTCCGCCGAGGCGGTGCGCATCGCCGCGCTCTTCAAGGCGCACGGCTGCGATGTGATCGACGTCTCCGCCGGGCAGACCGTCCCGGACCAGCGCCCGGTCTACGGCCGCCAGTTCCAGACGCCCTTCAGCGACCGCATCCGCCACGAGGCCGGGATCGCGACCATGGCCGTGGGCAACATCTCGTCGTTCACCGACGTGAACACGATCCTGGCCGCCGGCCGCGCCGACCTCGTGCTCATGGCCCGCGCGCACCTCTGGGATCCGTACTGGACGCGCCACGCGGCCTACGAGCTGGGGTACGACCTGCCGTGGCCGCCGCAGTACCGGAGCCTGACGCGCTACACGCCGAGGTTCGTGTGAAGGCGCATCGATCCGACCCCGACCGGGAGCAGCGATGAGACTCAACCACGTGGACCTTCAGGTCTCGGACGTCGCGCGCGCACGCGAGTTCTTCGAGACGCTCTTCGATCTGCGCTGCGTGTATCAGCGCGCGGACCAGATCGCGTTGCTGGAGGACGGGGCGGGTTTCTCCCTCGGCCTGAGCAACCTGTTCGGGTCCGGCGCGGCCGGCTGCCCGATCGGCACTCCGCACCCACGCGAACCCCTGAAACCCCGATGGCCCTGACCTACTCGAGCTACCTGCGCCTGGACGAGCTGCTCGGGCTCCAGACGCCCGCATCCTCGCCGCCGGAGCACGACGAGACGCTCTTCATCGTCGTGCACCAGGTCTACGAGCTGTGGTTCAAGGAGATCCTGCACGAGTTCCGGCACCTGGAGGAGCTGCTCCTGCGCGCGGACACGCCGCGGGCGCAGCACACGCTGAAGCGCGTGCTCACGATCCTGAAGGTGCTCGTCGCGCAGCTCGATGTGCTGGAGACGATGACGCCGCTCGAGTTCCTCTCGTTCCGCGACCGCCTCGAGTCGGGGAGCGGCTTCCAGTCGTTCCAGTTCCGGGCGCTGGAGTTCGCGCTGGGGTACAAGCGGACCGAGCCGCTCGAGCGCTACCCGGAGGGGACGGCGGCGCGGCGGCTGCTGGACGAATGGTACACCCGGCCGAGCCTCTGGGATACCTTCCTCCGCTACCTCGCCGGGCAGGGGTACCCGGTCCCGGCCGGCCTGCTCGAGCGCGACCCGACGCAGCCGGCCGAGCCGTCGCCGGAGGTGCAGCGGATCCTCATCGAGGTCTATCGCACGAACCCGACGGTGAGCGAGCTGTGCGAGCGGCTCGTCGACCTCGACGAGGGCGTGCAGGAGTGGCGCTACCGGCACGTCAAGATGGTCGAGCGCACGATCGGCGCGAAGCCCGGCACCGGCGGCTCCGCCGGCGTCGCATACCTGGTCAAGACGCTGTTCCGCCCGGCGTTCCCAGACCTGTGGGCGATCCGGTCCGAGCTGTAGCGGGCGATGGCGGCCGGGCGATCGGCCGGGGTCCGCCTCCCGGAGCGGGCCGAGCGCTGGCGTCCGATCGGGTCGGCCGGCGCGCGCGGAGCGACAGTGAACCGCAGTCGAACGGAGGCGCCGTGCTCGCGATCCTCGCGATTCTCGCCGTTCTCGTCGGCTGCGGGGAGGGCTCGCCCGCGCCGCCCACGGCGGGCGGCGACAGCGTCCAGCTCGGGCTGGAGACCGTCGCCGAGGGGCTCAGCTCGCCGGTCTACCTGACCGCCCCGCCCGGGGACCCGCGCCTCTTCATCGTCGAGCAGCCGGGGCGGATCCGGATCGTCAAGGACGGCCGACTCCTCGACCGCCCGTTCCTCGACATCACCGCGAAGGTGCGGAGCGGTGGCGAGCAGGGGCTGCTCAGCGTCGCGTTCGACCCGAACTACGCCCAGACCGGCTTCTTCTATGTCGATTACACGGACCGGAACGGCGACACGCGCGTCGAGCGCTACCGCGTGAGCGCGGACCCGGACATCGCCGATCCCGCGTCGGCGACGCCGATCCTCTTCCAGGACCAGCCGTTCGCGAACCACAACGGCGGGCTGCTCGTCTTCGGGCCCGACGGCATGCTCTACGTCGGGCTCGGCGACGGCGGCAGCGGCGGCGACCCCCAGGGCAACGGCCAGAACCTCGGCACGCTGCTCGGCAAGATCCTCCGCATCGACCCGAGCCGCGGCGAGCCGTACGCGATCCCGCCCGACAACCCGTTCGTCGCGCGGGCCGGCGCGCGCCCCGAGATCTGGGCGTACGGGCTGCGCAACCCGTGGCGCTTTTCGTTCGACCGGACGACGGGGCTGCTCTACATCGCCGACGTCGGCCAGGACCGGTACGAGGAGGTGAACGCCGAGCGGGTGGACGCCGCCGGCCTCAACTACGGCTGGAACCGCATGGAGGGGATGCACTGCTACGGCGCGTCGACGTGCGACCGCTCGGGGCTCACGCTGCCGGTCCTCGAGTACGAGCACTCAGACGGTTGCTCGATCACCGGCGGCTACGTCTACCGCGGCAAGGCGATCCCCGAGATCGCCGGCGAGTACTTCTTCTCCGACTACTGCGGCGGCTGGCTGCACAGCTTCCGCCTCCAGGGGCGCACCGCCGCGCCCCGCCAGTGGCCCGTCGGCAAGCTCGGCTCCGTCACGTCGTTCGGCGAGGATGCCGTCGGCGAGCTGTACGTGCTGACGCAGGGCGGGACCGTCTTCCGGATCGTCAGCAAATGAGCGACGCACTCACCCCCGCCGCGCTCTACGCCACGCCGAACGCACTGGCGCCCGACTACGCGCGCTTCGACGTCGCGAACCGACTGCTCCTCACCGGGCACTCGCACCAGGCCTGGCCGGACCGCGGCTTCGACGGGCAGGTCCAGGCCTGGCTCGACGCCGCCCGCTTCGTCGACGAGAAGTGGGAGCGCGCGTTCGAGATGGCCGCGCGGGTGCGCCGCGGCTATGCCCGGCTCCTCGACGACACCACCGGCGATATCGCGCTCGGCGCAAACACGCACGAGCTCGTCGTCCGCTTCCTGTCCGCCCTCCCGCTGCGCGAGCGCCCCCGCCTCGTCACGACGTCCGGCGAGTTCCACACCCTGCGCCGCCAGCTCGACCGCCTGGCCGAGGAGGGACTCGAGGTCGTCAAGCTCGAGCCCGAGCCGGTCGACTCCCTCGCCGAGCGGCTCGCCGCCGCCGTCGACCACCGCACCGCCGCCGCGCTCGTCTCCTCCGTCCTCTACCAGAGCGCCCGCATCGTCCCGGGACTCGGACGCCTGCTCGAGGCCTGCCGCCGCGTCGGCGCCGCGTTGCTCGTCGACGCCTACCACCACCTCAACGTCGTCCCCTTCTCCGTGCGCGAGATGGCGCTCGAGGACGCGTTCGTCGTCGGCGGCGGCTACAAGTACTGCCAGCTCGGCGAGGGGAACGCGTTCCTGCGCATCCCGCCGGGATGCACGCTGCGCCCCGTCGTGACCGGCTGGTTCAGCGAGTTCTCCGCGCTCGCCGGGCGCGCCGAGCCGGGGCGCGTCGTCTACGGCGAAGGGCCCGACCGCTTTGCCGGCGCGACGTACGACCCGACGTCCCACTACCGAGCCGCCGAGGCCTTCGCCTTCTTCGAGGAGCGGCGCCTCGACGTTCCATTCCTCCGGGAGGTCAGCCAGCACCAGATCCGGCTCCTGGCCGAGCGATTCGACGCGCTCGACCTCGATCCGCGCCTCATCGACCGCGACCGCTCCGTCGACCTCGCCGACGTGGCCGGCTTCCTCGCGCTCCGCTCCCCCAGGGCCGCCGACCTCCAGGCGCTGCTCCGCGAGCGCGGCGTGCTGACCGACTCCCGCGGCGACGTGCTCCGCCTCGGCCCCGCGCCCTACCTCTCCGACACGCAGCTCGAGGCCGCCATCGAGGCGCTCGGCGAGAGCGTGCGCGCGCTCTGAGCGAGGCGGCGGCCGCCCGCACCGGGGCAGCGGCGGCGGCGGCCGGGCCGGGCCAAGCCCACCGGCGCGCGACGGGCGGGACGCCCCCCCACGCCGGGGCGCCGGCCGCGGGAGCATCCGCGCGGCGGCCGACGGTGGCGGCACCCCCACCGCGAACGTGTGGCTCTGTCAGTAGGAACTGTGGGTGGCCCACACCGCTACGCGGGCGACCGCTCCCGCAATCGGACCCGACGGAAACCGGCACGGTCGACGCCGGTTCGGGGGCTCGATGCGCCCGCGGCCCGCGCGCGCGATCGCGCTCTGTCCCGAGGAAATGTTGGTGGGCGGCGAACGCGCCGAAACACCGAACCGAGATGCCGCCCGACGCACCGCGTCCGCGCGGCGCGGCACCGGAAACCACCCGTCGGCCAGGGCACCGAACGCAGATCCCACCGCACGCGCGCGCCCTGCGCATCCGCTCGCTAGGCGCCCGCGACGCACCCGTCGTCGCCTACCGCGCCATCGGCTACCGCGCCATCGGCGGCGCCCTCCTCGCCGCCGCGCCAGCACTCGGCTGCGACCTCGGCGGCGCCCGGCAGCCGAAGCCAGCCCGCGCAGCCCCACCTCGCAGGACGTCGGCAACGCGACGATCACGCCGCTGGCGTACGACCGCCCCGTCGCTCGCCGGCGCACTCACCATGCGCGCACCGCGCGCCGCGCTTGACACGGCGCCCGCGGCCGGCGCACCGTGCAACGCTGGGCCCGCCTCCCTGCCCCCGCGAGGTGCGCATGACTTCGATGTACCACGCCGGCAGCCGCGCGCTCCAGGACCGGTACGACACGCGTCGCCTCGCGGACCGCCTCGAGGACGTGACGGTCCACGACAGGTTCACGGACGCGGACCGGCAGTTCATCGCCCGCCTGGACATGTTCTTCCTCGCCACCGCGGACGCGGACGGCCAGCCGAGCTGCTCGTACAAGGGCGGCGACCCGGGCTTCGTCCGCGTCCTCGACGACGTCACGCTCGCGTTCCCGAACTACGACGGCAACGGGATGTATCGCTCCGCGGGGAACGTGCTCGTCAACCCGCGCGCCGGCCTACTCTTCATCGACTTCGAGCGGCAGCGGCGGATGCGCGTGGAGGGCGTCGCCAGCGTCGTGGAGGACGACGAGCTGCTCCCGCTCTGGCCCGAGGCGCAGTTCGTGGTGCGCGTCCGCGCGGAGCGGATCTTCCCGAACTGCCCGCGCTACATCCACCGCTACGCGCTCGTCGAGCGGTCCCGCTTCGTGCCGCGCGCCGAGCAGCCCACGCCGATCCCCGACTGGAAGCGCGCCGACTGGGCGCGCGACGTGCTTCCGGCCGCCGACCCGGCGCGCACCGAGCCGTGATGCGGCGAGCACCCGCGACGCGGTCCCGGCTCGGGAGGCCGGTCCAATGGCTCCTGTTCGTCGGCGTGGTCGTGGCGGGGATCACCACCGTACGCTGGATCCAGATCGGGATCGACGTGGTGCGGAACCCTTGGGCGCATCCGAGCCGCGGCAAGACGCTCACCGCAACCTGGGTCGCGCGGCTCACGATGCCGAGCGGCGTGCACGCGGCCGTGTTCCAGGAGATCCGCCGCGCCATCGTCCGCCACGGCCGCCGCGCAGGATACTACCGGGATTCGGGGGGATCCGCCGGCGTCGAGGGCACCTGGCGTTGGTGCGACGACACGGGCCTCGTCACCGGCGACTCGCTCCGCGGCTCCATGCGCGGCGGCGCGCTCCGGCTCGCGTACCGCGAGCCGCCGGGGCTGCGGCCCGGGCGCACGTTGGTGCTCACGCACTCGCGCGGCCGCTGGGTGCCGAGCGACACGCTCCGCGTCGAGGCCGACTTCAGCCGCAAGGCCGCCGACGGCTTGCGCTGGCGCTCCGACGACCCCGACACCGGCAGCCCGGTGCCGATCCTCTTCCATCGCGGCGACGCGGCCGACTTCGCGCGCGCCTGCCGCGCCCTCGCGCCCTCTCGCCCGACGTGAGCGACGATCCGGCGGGCGTCGCCACGCCGATCCCCACGCTCCGGGTCCCCTGCCACCCCGCCGGACGCCCGCGGCCGCGATCACGTCGCCGGCGGCGTCGGCCCGCGCTGGAGCAGGCGCTCCAGGAACTGCTGCTGCTCGCGCAGCGCGGCAAGCTCCGACTGTAGCTCGTCCACGCGCTCCTGGAGCTGCACCAGCTCGGCCCGACTGGCGGGCTCCGGCGGGATCGAGTCGGCGGCGCCCGGCCGCCGGCCGACCTCCCGCCCCCCGCGCGACACGACCATCGACCGGATCGTCCAGATGACCGCGAGGATGATGATCAGCTCGAAGATGCCGATGTTGAGCATGCTCGCGGTCCCCCGCTCTCTCGCTCGTGTGCCCCGACGGGCGACGCGCCTCGCCGCCCCGCTCGTCCGTCCCCGCCGCTACCTCGCCTCGCCCGCGTCGCCGCCGCGCCGGACCGCCAGCGCCTCCGGGTTCAGCACGTTCAGCGGCGCGCCCGCCGCAAACGCCAGGATCCCGTCGACGACGGCGCCGTAAAGCAGCTCCATCGTGTCACGTTCGGCGTAGCCGAGGTGCGGCGTGCACAGCGCGTTCGGCAGGTGCAGCAGCGGGTGCTGTGCGCCGAGCACCGGCTCGTCCTCGAAGACGTCGACCGCCGCAAAGCCCGGGCGGCCGGCGCGGAGCGCGCCCTCGAGCGCTCCCTCCGCGACGATGGCGGCGCGGCTCGTGTTCACGAGGAGCGACGTCGCCTTCATCCGCGCAAGGTCCGCCGCCGTGACGATGCCGCGCGTCTCCGCGTTCAGCGGCAGGTGCAGCGTGAGGACGTCCGCTTCCTCGAAGAACGCCTCCCGGCTCGCGGCCGGCTCGAAGCCCGCCGCCGCGGCCCGCGCCAGCGAGCCCTCGCGCCCCCAGCAGAGCACGCGCATCCCGAACGCACGACCGACCTCCGCGACGCGGCTACCGATCCGGCCGAACGCGTAGACGCCCAGCGTCCGGCCGTGCAGCCCCGTGCCGAGCGTCGCCTGCCAACCGCCGCCGCGCAGACGCGCGACCTCCTCCGGGATGTGCCGCAGGCTCGCGAGAATCAGCCCCCAGGTCAGCTCCGCCGTCGCGTGCGGGCCGCCCGCGCCGACCATCGACACCACGATCCCCCGCTCCGTGCACGCCGCCACGTCGATGTGCGCGGCGCTGCGCCCCGTCTGCGCCACCAGCCGCAGCCTCGGCAGCCGCTCGATCGTCGCCCGCCGCAGCGCCGACCGCTGCTGCGTCAGCACCACGACATCCGCGTCGCGCAGCCGCTCCTCCAGCCGCACCGGGTCCTTCTCCGTGTCCCGGAAGATGGCGACGTCGTGCCCCGCCAGCCGCGGGAACGCCGCGACCCGCCGGAACACGTCCGCGTAGTCGTCCAGCACGGCGATACGCATCGGGGATCCTCGGAGGAGGGTCGGCGCCGCGTCTAACGGCTAGCGTGGACGGGACCGGGGACGCAAGACAGGTGGCGGCTCAGGGCGGGTGCTGCGCGGGTCGCCGGTCCGGGGGCGATGGACAGGATCGTCCGCGACCGACGGCCGGTGGGCCCACCGCCCACGGCCCACGGCTCGTGGAGCGGACGCGACCGCGCGCAGCCGGCGGCGCGGGCGCTCCAGGCAGAACAGCATCAGAATCCAGACAGGATGAACAGGATCAAATCCGATAAGGGGCGACGACGGGCCGCGGTGCGTGTCATGAGGGCGACGACGGCTCGCGGTTCGTCTCCTGAGGGATGACGACAGCTCGCGGTTCCTCTCATGGGGGACGACGACGGCTCGCGGTGCTTCTGTCGAGGCACACCGAGAGCCCGCCGTGCTTCCCATCAGGGATGTCGACGGCCGGCGGTGCTCCGCCGCTCGCGCGGATCCCGCCAACCGCGGTGCGCGGTCGACCCGGCGAAAGCGCCGGCGCGGCGAGCACGGCCCGGGCGTCGGCGACGCCGTTATGGGATGGGATGCTGTTTTGGATGAGGTGCCGTTGCGGATGAGGTCACGTGGATGGCCGCGCCGACACGGATTAGGCGCCGCGAGGGATGAGGTGCCGCTGTGAATGGAGTTCCGCTGTGGATGAGGCGTTGTCGTGGACGAGGCGCCCCCGCGGACCAGGCGTCAATATGTATCATGCACAGCATTGCTGAAATTATGCTATGTATTGCTGGTCATAATGAATGACTTGTCGAAATACATGACGATCATCCGTTGTTGAATTCCCTTATCAGATTTTATCCTGTTCATCCTGTCTCAATGTTCAACTCGTGGATGCCGACGCCGTAGCCTGCCGCGCGTCCGATGCTGCGCCCATTCCCGGCGCTCGCCCCGACGCGACCTGTCATCGTCCCATCCGCAGGTTGCGGCCGGGCAGGCGGCATCGCGCGCGGAGACGGGGAAATCCCGTCACGCGGGAGGAGGCCGGCGGATCCTCCGCCGGGGGGAGCCGCGCCCGGCGGCGGGCGACCGCCCCCCCCCGCCATCGTCGATCCCGCGCCTGTCAAGTCCGAGGAGATGGGTAACACTTAGTCTGGGGACATGGGTAACACGTGCTCTGGCTGGGCTCGCGCCTCTTCAGGCGGGCGCCGGGGCTTCGG
>JADGGV010000560.1 GCA_019689775.1 Gemmatimonadota bacterium | reverse complement strand
GCGTGGGCCGGGGACCGGTGGGCGCGGGGGCGTTCGCCGGGCTCCGGTCGCGCGGCCCCGCTTTTCTCCATGAGGTGACGATGCCAGTGGAGCGATGGTGGGACGCCGTGACGTTCGGTGAGTTCCTGGACGCGGCGGTGGCGAACCGTGGGCTGTGGTCGGAGTTCTACCGGCGGGCGCGGGTGGAGGCGGCGGCGGTGGAGCGGGTGGCGGCGCTGGGCGGGCGCTGGCACCTGCTGGTGCTGTCGGAGGACTGGTGCGGCGATGCGGTGAACACGGTTCCGGTGCTGGCGCGGCTGGCGGATCTGGCGCCGAACCTGGAGCTGCGGTTGCTGGGGCGGGACTCGAACCCGGAGCTGATGGACGCGCACCTGACGGGGACGTCGCGGTCGATCCCGGTGGTGATGGTGCTGGACGGGCAGTTGCGGGAGACGGGGTGGTGGGGGCCGCGCCCGTCGGAGCTCCAGCGCTGGTTCGTGGAGACGGGGCGGCGGCTGCCGCCGAAGGAGCGCTACACGGCGCTGCGGCGGTGGTACGCGCGGGATCGGGGGCGCAGCACGGTGGAGGAGGTGGTGATGCTGCTGGAGCGTTCGGCGCGGCTGCGGGAGAGCGCGTAGGCGCGCCGGGCGCTCAGGGGCGCGGCTTGCCGGGCGGGAGGGTGCGGTCCCAATGGAGCGCGCCGTAGCGCCGGAGGATCTCGAGCGTGCGGTCGATGGGGAGCGCCTCGACGACGTTGCCGCGGACGCCGCGGGTGGTGGTGGCGCGGAAGAGCGAGTTGTAGACGGCCTCCTCGGTGGCCTCGGCGACGGCCTGGAAGAGCGGCGACATCGCGTCGTTCGGCAGGTCGGCCACGGTGCGGGGCGCCTGGTCGGGGCCACGGCGGACGGCGGCGGCCGTGGAGAAGGCGATCACGTAGTCGCCCGAGCCGTTGCTCATCGTCGAGCCGGTGCGGGCGAGGCCGGCGAGGGCGCGGACGGCGAGCCGGTCGAGGTTACGGGCGTCGAGGGGCGCGTCCGTGGCGACGACGATCATGATGCTGCCGTCGGCCCGGTCGGCCGGCGCGGCGGCGTCCGCCGCTCCGCCGCTCCCCCCCTCTCCGCCCCGGCGCTCGAGCTGCTCCTTGAGCGCATACTTCCCGAGCTCGCGCCCGACGGGCGCGCCGTTGATGGTGAGGACGCCGCCGAAGTTGCTCTGCACCAGGACGCCGACGGTGTAGCCGCCGAGGCTCGCGGGAAGGCGGCGCGAGGAGGTGCCGATCCCGCCCTTGAAACCGAAGGCGATGGTGCCGGCGCCGGCGCCGACGGCGCCCTCCTCGACGGGGCCGTCGGTCGCGGACTCGAGGGCGCGGACGACGTCCTCGGGGCGGATCGGCCGGGAGCGGATGTCGTTGAGGCCGCCGTCGTTCGTCTCACCGACGACCGGGTTGATGGAGCGGACGTCCTCCATGCCGGGGCGGGCGAGGAGCCATTCCACCATGGCGTCGGCGGCGCGCCAGACGCAGAGCGTGCAGGTCAGCAGGATCGGCGTCTCCAGCTCGCCGAGCTCGCGCACCTGCGTGAAGCCGAGCAGCTTGCCGAAGCCGTTGCCGACGTGGATCGCCGCCGGGACGCGCTCCCGGAAGAGGTTGCCGGGGTGCGGCAGGATCGCGGTCACGCCGGTGTGGATCGAGTCGCCCTCGGCGCGCGTGACCTGGCCGACGCGCACGCCCGCGACGTCGGTGATGGCGTTCAACGAGCCGGTGGGCAGCACACCGACGACGACGCCGGCCTCGCGGGCGCGGGGCCGGCGCGCGGGCGTCTGGCTAGAGGCATCCATGGGCAGTGCCAGCAGCAGGAGGAGCGCGGCACCGGCGATCGACCGGGTCATGGGAGCTCCGAGCGCACGGGCGCGGGCGGACTGATGTGGGTGCGGAACGTGCGCGCGTGCGGTGGGGGTGTCAAGGCGCGGCCGGGA
The DNA here is from genome assembly GCA_019689775.1 of Gemmatimonadota bacterium. Classification (GTDB taxonomy): domain Bacteria; phylum Gemmatimonadota; class Gemmatimonadetes; order Longimicrobiales; family RSA9; genus JADGGV01. The sequence continues at coordinate 829 of JADGGV010000560.1, read as the reverse complement.
CCCGGCCGCGCGGGCGGGGCCCCTTGGCGCTCCGGGCGCGGAGGGGCATATTACGCCGTGTCACACACTTGAGGCTCCCTTGTCCCCGTGGCGATAACCGCCGCCCGGGGCGGCGTTTGGAAGGCGGGATCGATGCCGATCGCAGTTCTCCCCGACACCCTCCACCGCTCGGATGCCGCCAGCGCGGCCCGGCGCGGCTTCGGCCGGCTGGCGACGTTCGCGGCGGTCTACACGTACGCGCTCATCGCCGTCGGCGGGATCGTGCGCATCACGGGTTCGGGGCTGGGCTGCGGTGACGATTGGCCCCGCTGCCACGGGCAATGGATCCCGCCGTTCACGTTCGAGACGGTCATCGAGTACGCGCATCGGCTGCTGGCGGCGGGGATCTCGTTCGTGGTCCTCGCGGTGGTGGTGCAGGCGCTGCGCCGGCGGCGGATGCCCGGCTTCTCCGGGCGGGGTGGCCTGCTACGCCCGGCGCTGCTGGCGGGCGTGTTCCTGGTCGTCCAGGTCCTGCTCGGCGGCGTCACGGTCATGCTAAAGCTGCCCGCCGCGGTGACGATCCTGCACCTCGGCACCGCGATGGCGCTCCTGGCGACGCTGCTCGTCGCGGCGATCCGCGCCGGCGCGCTGGGCGGCCGGGGCGCGGGGGAGACCGCCGTTGGCGCCGAGGGCGCGCGCAAGGTGGCGCGCAGCGCGCTCGGCGCCGCCGCGCTCGGCTACCTCGTCGTGCTCATGGGCGCGCTCGTCGCGAACACCGGCGCGCCGGTGACCGGCGCGCCGTCGGGCCCCCCCCCCGCCCGCCCGGGGGGGGCGCGGGGGGAAGGCGGGC
>JADGGV010000559.1 GCA_019689775.1 Gemmatimonadota bacterium | reverse complement strand
GGCTTCCTCGGCGCCCGCAACCGCCCGGGGCGGCGCCGGCCCCCGCCCCGCCGCCGCGCCCACCCGCGCGCGCCGCGGGCGGCCGTTCGGATGCCCGTTGCGTGCCGCGCCGCGCTCCGCGACGACGCTCGGCGCGACCGGCACCAGCACCGGCCCGCCGTCGCGCGGCGGCACCAGGTCCGGCGCCGCGCGGCCGAAGGCCAGGCGCAGGATCTGGATCTTCGCCGTCCACTCGAACCGGCTCGGCCGCTGCCGCCGGTCGAGGCGGAGCCGCACCGGCACCTCGTCCACGCGCCGGACGTGCGGCTGGACCTCCCGCAGCAGCGCCGCGTTCGCCGCCCAGACGTCGCTCCACGGGACCAGCCGCGCGCCGCCGCGCGCCTCGAGCGCCTTGCGCACGCCCAGGACGCGGTAGGCGCGGAACCCCGAGAGCGCATCGCTCACCGCCTCCGGCCACCCGAGCCGGCGCACCACCCGCGCGAGGATGCGCCGCGTCCACCGCACCCGGCGTGGCACCCCGGGGTCGAGCTCGGCGCGCGTGGTCACCACGTCGGCGCCGGACTCGATTCGCTTCAGCAGCTCCGGGATGTGGGCCGGCTCCTCGGTGAAGTCGGCCTGGAGCGTGACGATCACGTCGCGGCGGGGGTACTCCGAGCGCCGCGTCGCCTCGCGCAGCAGCTCGTCCAGCGAGGCCGCGTAGCCGCGCCGCCGCTCGTGCCGCAGCAGCACCAGCGGCAGGATGCGGCCGTACGGCGCCAGCACCCGGATCGTGTCGTCGGTGGAAGCGTCGTCGAGAACGAGGACCTGGTAGTCGCGCGGGAAGCCCGCCATTACCTGCCGGATCTTCCACAACAGAACGCCGACCGTCCGCTCCTCGTTGTGGGACGGAATGCAGATATAGATCACGTCGTCTCGAATCGGCTCGGTCCAGCACGCCCCCGGGGGCTCGGAGCGGCGCGGCGACGCATCCGTGCTGGTATCCCTATACCGCGCCGGCGCCACGCGGTTCCTCCGGCGGCGCCGTCTTCCAGCGTCGATGCTGCCAGAAGTACTGTTCCGGCGCCTCCCGGATCGCGGCCTCCAGGCGCGCGGTGAAGGCGGCCGTCAGCCGGTGGACGACCTCGTCGGCCGGCCCTTCGCGGGACACATCCACCTCCTCCACCCTGCCAATATAGCCGTCCGGGCCGCGCCGTGCGTACCCGACGAAGAGCGGCGCCCGCGCCCGGAGCGCCAGGACGGCGGCGCCGCGGTAGGTGGAGGCCGGCCGGCCGAAGAACGGGACGAAGATCCCGCTCCGGCGCGCATCTTGGTCCGCGACGACGGCGAGGATGTCGCCGCGCGCCAGCGCGTCCAGGCCGGCGCGCGAGCCGTCGCGCCGGTCGATCAAGCGCATCCCCACGGCCTCGCGCGCCGCGCGGACCTCGCGGTCCAGCAACGGGTTGGCGAGTCGCTTGTAGATGGCCGTCACCCGGTGCCCGAGCGCCGCGAGCGTCGCACCGGCCATCTCCCAGCTCCCGAAGTGGGCGGTCACGACGACGACGCCGCGCCCGCGCCCGAGCCCCCGCGCCAGCGCGTCGAGCTCCGCCGCATCCAGGGCGACGCGGCGCAGGATCTCCTCCGGGCGCAGCCGCGGCAGCCGCAGCATGGCGACGGCCTCGCGCCCGAGGTGGCGGTAGGCCTCGTGCGCGGTGCGGCGCACCCAGGCCTCGTCGCGGTCGGGGAACGCGCGGCGCAGGTTCTCCTCGGTGACCCGCCGGCGCACCCCGAGCGCGCGGTGGACGAAGCCGCCGATGGCGGCGCCGACGCGCAGCGCCGCCGGCTCGTCGAGGCGCCCGGCGAGGCCGGCGACGGCGCGGTAGGCGGCGAACTCGGCGCGGTGCGCGGCGGTGACCCGGCGGCTCACGGCGCGTCTCCGGCCGGGGCCGCCCGCTCCCGGGCGGGGTAGCGCGCGAGCGCCCGCTCGACGCGCTCGAGCACGTCGCGCGGGGTGATGCGCTCCATGCGGCCGAGGCGCGGCTCGGCGCGGCCCGGGTCCGGCGCCTCCCCCGGATTCGTGTACGTATCGACCCACAGATCCTCGTACTTCCGGTACGGCCCCACGCGCCACGGGTTCGTGTGGCCGTAGAGCCCGACGACCGGGACGTCCATGGCGCGCGCCATGTGGACCGGCCCGGTGTCGGGCGCGATCACGAGCCGGCTCGCCTCGAGGAGCCAGAGCACGCGCCGGACGCCGTCGCCCAGCGCCCAGAGCGGGCGGGCGCTCGACCGCTCCACGATCGCGCGCGCGATCGCCGTCTCCCGCGCGCCCGGCCCGCCGACGAGCATCGTGCGCAGCCCGAAATCGTGCTCCAGCGCATCGACGACGGCGGCGAAGCCGTCGGCCGTCCAGTCCTTCTTCGCGTTCGCGGAGGCGGGCACGATCGCGGCGACGGGGCGCCCCTCCAGCGGCGCGAAGAACGCGGCCTGCGTGGCGCGCTCCGCCGGCGTCGGCTCGAGGCGCCACTCGAGCGGCTCGCCCGGCACGCCGAGCCACTCGAGAAACTCCAGGAAGAGGTCCTGCGTGTGCCGGCGCGGACCGGGGCCAATGTGGCGGTTCGCCACGAGCCAGACGCCGTCGCGCGAGCGGGCGCGGTCGAAGCCGAGGCGCACCGGCGCGCGCGAGAACACCGTCGGCCAGATGCTCTTGAAGTAGATGTTCAGGTTCAGCGTCAGATCGAAGCGGCGGCGCCCCCCCGCCCGCCCCCCGGCGCCCCCCCCGGGCGGCCCCCCCCCGGGCGGGGCTGCG
>JADGGV010000558.1 GCA_019689775.1 Gemmatimonadota bacterium | reverse complement strand
GGCGGGGCCACGTCGACTCCCTGCCCCGTCCGCCATCCCCGATCCCCGCAACCCGGCCGCCGCCGCGGAATTTAGTTGACGCCGTCCATCAAATCGCCGTACGTTGGCATGCAATCGGTGCGTGCGAGGCCGGACACGAGCGGGGAGGCTGCGATGACGGCAGGCGAGGTCGAGCGGCGGGTGGCGGCGGTGCGTCGCTTCAACCGCTTCTACACGCGGCAGATCGGGGTGCTGGAGGAGGGGCTGGCGCGGACGCCGTTCTCGCTGACGGAGGCGCGGGTGCTGTACGAGCTGGCGCACCGGCCGGATGCGACGGCGACGGCGTTGGCGGAGGAGTTGGGGGTGGATGCCGGCTACCTGAGCCGGATCCTGCGGCGCTTCCAGGCGCGGGAGCTGATCGTGCGGCGGCCGGCGGAGCGCGATGGCCGGCGGAGCCTGGTGCGGCTGACGGAGGCCGGGGAGCGTGCGTTCGCGGCGCTGGAGGCCGGCTCGCGGGACGACGTGGCGGGGATGCTGGCGCGGCTGTCGCCGGCGGACCAGGAGCGGCTGGTCGGCGCGATGGCGACGATCGAGGCGCTGCTGGGCGCCGGCCACGAGCGTCGAGCGCCGTACCTGCTCCGGCCCCCGCAGCCGGGCGACATGGGGTGGGTCGTGCAGGCGCACGGCGCGATCTACGCGCGGGAGTACGGCTGGGACGAGCAGTTCGAGGCGCTGGTCGCGGAGATCGTCGCGAGCTTCCTGCGGCACTTCGACGCGAAGCGGGAGCGCTGCTGGATCGCGGAGCGGGATGGCGAGAACGTCGGCTCGGTCTTCGTGGTGCGGGAGTCGGAGGACGTGGCGAAGCTGCGGCTGCTGCTCGTGGACCCGCGGGCGCGCGGGCTGGGGATCGGCCGCCGGCTGGTGGCGGAGTGCATCCGCTTCGCCCGCCATGCCGGCTACGCGCGGATGACGCTCTGGACGAACGACGTGCTGGTCTCGGCGCGCCGGATCTACGAGGCCGCCGGCTTCCGCCTCGTGCACGAGGAGCCGCACCACAGCTTTGGGAAGGACCTGGTGGGGCAGACGTGGGAGCTGGTGCTGTGAGGGGGGTTGCGGCGCCCCTCCCGCGCTCCGCCACTCCCCCGCTCCGCCATGCGCCCCGGGGGTTGAGCGCGCCGCGCGTTCCCGTTATTTTTGGGATCTTGGTTGGCCCGGTCCGACCGGTCCTGGAGGCGTAGTCCTAACTGGTAAGGCACCGCACTCGAAATGCGGCGGGCGCAAGCCCTTGGGGGTTCGAGTCCCTCCGCCTCCGCTCGCTCTGGCAACCATTTCCACGCTCCTTCCGTGACCCACCCTCCGGCTCCCGCCGGCGGGTGGTAACGTTTCTGCTTACATCCCCCACCCAGCCGCCGCGCTCCTGGACGGGCAGGTGTGCGGCCGGCTCGAACCCCATCGCCGCCGCGGCGTTCATCCAACCCAGGTTCCCTTCGGCGTGGCGTAGCGAGGCGTCGTGCGTGCGCCGGCGAGGCCGCGGGCCGGCTGGATCTGCTACGGTGAGCAGCCGAGCGAGGCGACGCAGGTCGGCAGCGCATAACGCAGGCGTTGAAGCGGAGCCGGGGCTATCCCGCCTTCTTCCGCTTCCCCGCTTCCGCACCGCCGACTGAAGGTTCTCGCCTACGTGGGGGCGCCGTCCCGCCAGCGGGAAGTTGCGGCGCGCTTTCTCCCGGTGGCGCCGGGTCGCCCCTGCATCGTGCGCCCGCCTGGCCTCCTCCTCGGATTCGAAGAACCCGACGTGCGCCGTCTTGTAGGAGCCGACGGCGATCTGCGTCCGTCGACGCTCGCCCGAGCGGCTCGCAGGGCGGTACTAATGCACCGGGTGGCGAACAGCTCCCCGCTTGCCGGATTCGAGCCGGATCCCACCCGGCGAAACGGCCGGGTCGGGGGCAAACCCGGCAAGGACAAGAATATCCCCCGACGCGGTCAGCGCCTACGCGCTCCCACCACGCCCAACGCTTTCCGCGCCGCGACCACCGGGTCCGAGTAGAAGATCGGATCCACGTGCTCGACGATCTCCGCGTCGACCTCGAGGAAGTGCCGCTTGTTTTCGATCGGGACGAGGGCCCGCTTGGCGCCGTTGTCCTTGGCGAGCTGGAGCGGTTCCACCAGCGAGGCCACCGGCTTCGGGTTGCCGTGGATGCTCATATCGCCGAGGACGACCAGACCGGGCAACGCGGACCGCTTCTGAAGGTATGAGTAGACGGCGGTGAAGAACGCCACCCCGACCTCGCTCCCCGCTTTCGCGTTGAGCAGGTCGACCAGCTCGACGTGGAAGTCGGTCGTGTCGAGGGTGGCGCCGATCCCCAGGTCGACCTTGTGCGCCTTCAGGTAGTCGAAGGCGCGCTTGATCGACTCCCTCATCTCCGGGGTAACCGCGCCGCTCAGCGCGAGTTTCCCCGTCCCGACGGAGCCACCCACCTCGACCCGGTAGAGTCCCACACGGCCATCACCAACGGTAGCGGCGTAGACGGACCCCGGCGCGAGCGGGTCCGCGGAAACGAGGTCGCGGCCGCCCTCCTCGGGCACGCCCACGAAGCGCTCCTCGCGGGTCTCCAGGTCGACGTACGAGAAGCTGGTCTGCGCGTACTCGACCCCACCGCCCGGGAGCTTCTTGAGCTGCTCCTTGACTCGCCGGCGCGCCTCGAGCGCGAGCGTCAGGTATTCCTCCATCTCCTCACGCGTGCATTCGCCCGAGGGGTGGAGCAGCTTGAGCAGCCCGGAGAGTGTCTTCCGCGCCGCCTTCACATCCCGG
>JADGGV010000557.1 GCA_019689775.1 Gemmatimonadota bacterium | reverse complement strand
GGTGGGATGGGGGGCTGGATTCAGGCGATGGTGGTTGGATTCGGTGGGATGCTGGCCGAACGGGGACGGGATGGTAACCGGACGGGGATGGGATGGTGACCCAGAGGGGGTCGGACGGCAAGCAAGCGGCGGTGCGACGGCGGGCAGGCGGGCCAATGAGGGGGCAGGCCAGGCAGCCGAACGGATCAACAGCTATATTAGACAGGATGAACAGGATAAAATCTGACAACGGAATACGGCCAACATAACCAACGTTAATATATTATATATTATACAATGCATTTATTCATTGCAATGACACGGGCCCCGCCAGCTCCGTTCTGCTTTCGCTTACGCCAATGCCGATCACTTAGGGCACGATTCGTCCTCTCACGCCGGCATCTCCGCTGCCGGCATCCGACGGCGCTCGAGGTCACGTTCACCGAGGGACGGGGTGAAACCCGTTCTCCCGCAGGCCATCCCGGCTTGACCCGGCCGCAGTCGGAGCGAGAGAAGGCATTTCGGGAAAATGCGTCCCGCTCCTTAAGTGAACGGCATTGTCGCTTACGCGCCAGCTCCCGTTCCCAGCCGGTCGCGAGCACAATCGTAACCGGTATCTGGAACGTCACACAACTGTTCCGTACCGGACCTGCCCACCCGCCTACACACCAGCCGTTAATATTCCCATCCCCCGCGGTTATCAGATTTTATCCTGTTCATCCTGTCCAAAACAAATTCCGTTGTTGTTCCAAGCACCGCGACCCCGTCCCAAACGCCGGTTATCCCACGGTGCGTCCCGCCGCGGACCCGGAGGACGCCCCGCCCCTACACCGGAAGATCAGGCCACTCGTCCATCGGCGTGGTCGACTCGACGACGTGCATCCCGGCGTCGGCGAAGCGGCGGAGCGCGGCCTCGGCGTGGGGGGTGAAGTCGAAGAGGAAGGCGCCGGGGTGGTCGGGGTCGGGGACGGTGACGGCCGACATGCAGTCGCGGAGGATGTAGACCTTGCGGGTGAGCGCGGGGTCGAGGTGTTCGAGGAGGTCCTCGATCGTGCTCTTGACGCAGTGGCTGGCGGCCTGCCCGGCGATGACGACGGCGTCGGAGCGGGCCAGGATGTCGAGGAAATCGCGGTTGCGTTGGGCGAGGGGCTTGCCGTCGAAGCGGCGCAGGACCTCGGGGCCGATGACGGAATAGTACTCGGTGAGGGGGGTGGCGCCCTTGAGCTCGATGCGGGCCTCGGAGATGCGGGCGTAGGCGTGGAACATCCGGGCCTCGTGGACGACGCCGGCGAGGGCGTGGCCGTCGCTGCCGAGGATGCAGTGGGGTGGCCAGAGGTAGAGCCGGTACTTCCCCTGCGCGGCGAGCTGCTCGGTGTAGAACTCGACCTGGTGGAGGAGCCAGTCGTAGTCGCCGGTGCCGATCCAGGCGGCGACGGCGGGGTTCGGGCGGAGCCGGCGCTGGCGGATGTCGTCGACCGAGACCTCGCGGTTGGGTGGGGGCGGCGCGCCGGTCTCGTCGAGCCAGAACGCGGGGAAGAAGATCTGGTACGGGAAGTGGGTGTCGAGCGTGCAGGTGATGTGGGACACGCGGTGCAGGTTGCGGTAGACGAAGCGGGCGACGCGGTCGTTGTCGTCGACGGCGCCGCGCCCGCTCCGGCCGGCGACGAAGAGCGTGCCCTCGGGGAAGCAGAAGTCCTTCTGGAGGTCGATGAGGAGGAGGTGGATGCGCCGCGCGTCCTCGACGGCGGGCCGCAGCCCGAAGCGCTCGCGCCAGGCGACGGCGGCATGGAACAGCGCCTCCTGGTCCGGCGTGTATGCCCAGCGCCCCGCGTTTGCGGGGTCGTAGAACTCGGGGATCGGCAACTCCCCCGCCCGCTCACCCTGCCCGGTCATCTCGGTACCTCCCGCTGGCTTCGACTCGGCGCGCCGCGCCGTGCTCCGACGCCGTAAGATGGCGACGCGGGCGGCGGCCGGCCACGCGGCGCGGCGGACCCCGCGTCGCAGGGGATTGAACGGAGCGGCGCCGTCCGGTATTAGGTGGCGATCGAACGCAAACCGTCACCCAGGAGCCCGCGATGCCCAAGGAGAACGACGTCGCCCCCGACTTCGAGCTGCCGACCGACACCGGCGAGCCGCTGCGCCTCTCCGACCTGCGCGGCCGCAAGGTCGTGCTCTACTTCTACCCCAAGGACGACACGCCCGGGTGCACCATCCAGGCCTGCTCGCTGCGCGACGGCTGGAGCGAGATCCAGCGCACGGGCGCCGTGGTCCTCGGCGTGAGCCCCGACTCGCCCCGCTCCCACGCGAAGTTCCGCGAGAAGTACGGGCTCCCCTTCACGCTCCTGGCCGACGAGGCGCACGAGGTGGCCGAGCGCTACGGCGTCTGGGTGGAGAAGACGATGTACGGCCGGAAGTACTGGGGAAACGCGCGGACGACGTTCATCATCGACGAGGAGGGGCGGATCGCGAAGATCTTCGAGAAGGTGAAGCCAGAGGAGCACACGGCGCAGGTGCTGGCGGCGCTATAGTCACGGCGCGGACAAAAGAACAAATATTTAACCACAGAGGGCACAGAGGGCTCAGAGGGTCGCGGGGTCCGGGATAGTCGCCGAGGTGGTGGAGGGCGCAGGGGTGCCGGAGGGTCCCCGGGTGCTGGAGGGTCCGCGGGGACTCGAGGGTCGCCGGGTGCCGGAGAGCCGCAGGGGGGAGGAACCCTCATTTCCGGCGTACGCTGATGACCGGTGGAACCGCTGCGAACCCGGTCGCTAGGCACCGTAACTTTCCGGCGGTTTCGTCGTCCCCGGCCCCTTCAG
>JADGGV010000556.1 GCA_019689775.1 Gemmatimonadota bacterium | reverse complement strand
ACCTGGACGTCGGGGTGAGCGGCGGGGTCTGGGGGCTGGAGCGCGGCTACTGCCTGATGATCGGCGGGGAGGCGGAGCCGGTGGCGCGGCTCGACCCGATCTTCCGCGCGCTGGCGCCGGGCGTGGCTGCGGCGCCGCCGACGCCGGGGCGGGCGCGCGACGGCGGGACGGCGGAGGCAGGATACCTGCACTGCGGGCCGAGCGGCGCCGGCCACTTCGTGAAGATGGTGCACAACGGCATCGAGTACGGCCTGATGGCGGCGTACGCGGAGGGGCTGAACGTCCTCCACGGCGCGGGCGTCGGGCTGGAGGCGCGGAGCGCGGACGCGGAGACGGCGCCGCTGCGCGATCCGTCGCTGTATCGTTACCGCTTCGACCTGGCGGCGATCGCGGAGGTGTGGCGGCGCGGGAGCGTGATCGCCTCGTGGCTGCTGGATCTGACGGCGGCGGCGCTGGCGGAGGACCCGCAGTTGGCGGGCTTCGGCGGGCGCGTGGCCGATTCGGGGGAGGGGCGCTGGACGGTGCAGGCGGCGATCGAGGAGGGCGTGCCGGTGCCGGTGCTGGCCACGGCGTTGTTCGCGCGCTTCTCCTCGCGAGGGCGGGCGGAATTCGCCGACAAGGTGCTGTCGGCGATGCGCTATCAGTTCGGCGGGCACGTGGAGAAGCCGGCGGAGTGAGCGCGGCCCGGGGTGCGCGGCGCGCCGGAGCGGCGGACCCCGGCGCGGGAGCGTGAACACGGAGGGAGCGACGATGGCGACGAGGGGGGAACGGCCGGAGCTGACGGCGCTGCCGGCGTGGCAGGCGTTGGCGGCGCACGCGCGGGCGATGGCCGGGGTTCACCTGCGGCAACTGTTCGCGGAGGACCCGGGGCGCGGCGAGCGGATGACGGTGGAGGCAGCCGGGCTGTACGTCGACTACTCGAAGCACCGGGTGACGGACGAGACGCTGCACCTGCTGGTGCACCTGGCGCGGGAGGTCGGGCTGCGGGCGTCGATCGACGCGATGTTCCGCGGCGAGGTGATCAACGTGACGGAGGACCGGCCCGCGCTGCACGTGGCGCTGCGGGCGCCGCGGGACGTCGAGATGCGGGCGGCGGGACGCGACGTCGTCGCCGAGGTGCATCACGTGCTGGACCGGATGACGGAGCTGGCGAACGCGGTGCGAGAGGAGCGGTGGCTGGGGCACACGGGGCAGCCGATCCGGGCGGTGGTGAACATCGGGATCGGCGGCTCGGACCTGGGCCCGGCGATGGCGTACGAGGCGCTGCGGCACTACGCGGACCCGCGCCTGACGGTCCGGTTCGTCGCGAACGTGGACGGCGCGGAGCTGCACGAGACGCTCCGGGGGCTGGATCCGGCGGAGACGCTGTTCATCGTGTCGTCGAAGACGTTCACGACGCAGGAGACGCTGACGAACGCCGCGAGCGCGCGGGAGTGGCTGCTCGCGGCGCTGCGGGACGAGGCCGCAATGCGGCGGCACTTCCTGGCGGTGACGGCGGAGCCGGCGCGAGCGGAGCGCTTCGTGCGCGACGCGGCCAACATCTTCCCGATCTGGGACTGGGTCGGCGGGCGGTACTCGATGGAGTCGGCGATCGGGCTGTCGCTCATGATCGCGATCGGGCCGGATCGGTACCGGGAGCTGCTGGGAGGCTTCCGGGCGATGGACGAGCATTTCCGGACGGCGCCGTTCGAGTCGAACCTGCCGGTGCTGCTGGCGCTGCTCGGGATCTGGTACACGGACTTCTTCGGCGCCGCGACGGTGGCGGTGCTGCCGTACAGCCATTACCTGCGGCGCTTCCCGGCGTACCTCCAGCAGCTCACCATGGAGAGCAACGGGAAGGGTGTGACGGCCGACGGCCGGCGCGTCGACTACGAGACGGGCGCGATCTACTGGGGCGAGCCGGGAACGAACGGGCAGCACTCGTTCTTCCAGCTCCTGCACCAGGGGACGCGGCTGGTGCCGTGCGACTTCATCGGGTTCGTGGAGCCGCTCGAGCCGCTCGGCGACCACCACGACATCCTGATGGCGAACATGTTCGCGCAGGCGGAGGCGCTGGCGTTCGGCAAGACGGCGGAGGAGGTGCGGGCGGAGGGCACGCCGGAGCGGCTGGTGCCGCACCGCACGTTCGAGGGGAACCGGCCGAGCACGACGATCCTGGCGCAGCGCCTGACGCCGGCGACGCTGGGCGCGCTCGTCGCCCTCTACGAGCACCTGGTGTTCACGCAGGGCGTGGTCTGGGGGATCGACTCCTTCGACCAGTGGGGCGTCGAGCTGGGGAAGGTGCTGGCGAAGCGGGTCCTCGCCGAGATCGAGGGGGAAAGCGAGCCGCACGCGGGGCACGACTCGTCGACGGCCGCGTTGATCCGGCGCTACCGCGCGGGGCGGACGCCGCGACGCGCGGCGGCGGAATGGCTGCGCCGGGTGGAGGCCGAGTCGGCGCGCGCGGCCGGGAGCGAGGGGCCGGGGTGGTGAGCGCCGACGGGCCGATCCTCCTGGCGGCCGACGTCGGCGGCACGAAGACGGACGTCGCGCTCTTCGATGCGACGCGGGGGCCGCGCGAGCCGCTGCTCGCGCGGGAGTACCGGAGCGCGCAGCACCCCGACCTCGAGTCGCTGCTGCGGGCGTTCCTGGCGGAGGCGAAGCGGCCGGTCGCGGCGGCGTGCATCGACGTGGCCGGACCGGTGATCGGGGGCGTGGCACAGGCGACGAACCTGCCGTGGCGGGTGGACCGGGCGGCGCTCGGGCGGGCGCTGGGGGTGGAGCGGCTCGAGCTGCTGAACGATCTGGAGGCGATCGCGTGGGC
>JADGGV010000555.1 GCA_019689775.1 Gemmatimonadota bacterium | reverse complement strand
CCCCCCCCCCCTTTTTTTTAACCGCCCCGGGGCGCCCCGCCCCCCCCCCCCCGCCCGTCCTGCTCCCGCCTCTCGCGCCCGACGCCTACGCGCCGGCCGCCTTCACCACCCGCTCGACATACTCGTCGATCCCGCCGATCACCTGCACGACCGTCGCCTTGTCCGGCGCCCCCATCACCTCCCGCGCCAACTGGAGCAGCGCCTCCCGCACCGCCGCCCGGTCCGCCCGCCGCCGCCGCACCCGCCGCCGCGGCCGCAGCGCCGCCCGCATCCGCTTGATCTGAAGCGGGTACCGGGCATGGAACTGACGGATCGACATCCCCGCCACCGCCTTGTCGAGCTTCTTCGCGCGCTCGAACAGCTCCTCCGTCCGAACGGCCGGATTCCGCTCGATCTCTTCCTTCACCATCTGCAATACCCGGTCGTTCCCCGTCGCCATGGAGGCTCCTCGCGTGCAGGTTCGTATGCCGACGTGGATACGAAACAACACCGCGGCCCGCAGGCTGTCAAGGGCGTGCATGGCGGGACGGCCGCGATGCCGCCATATTGTCGGCCCGGTTTGCCGGGAGTACCGCGACGGAGGCGAAATGAGAGGCATCTGTTCAGGGGGGCGCCGGGCGCAGTGGCTGGCGGCGGCGGTCGTGGCGCTGGGGGGGCTGCTGGTCGCCGGGTGCAACGACACGGAGACGTACGACCATCGGGGGTACACGAAGGCGCCGCTGGACCATCCGGCGCCGGTGATCCGGCCGGAGCCGCAGACGGCGATGTCGAAGCTGGGGCGGCCGGCGTACGCGCCGGTGGTGATTCTGACGCCGGACAGCGTGGCGGCGGCCAAGAAGTAGTCAGGCGATGGGGGGGCGGGGGCGGAGCGAGCGGTAGAACAGCTCGAGCTGCTCCTTCTCCCCGAGTTCGCGCGCGCGCTCGAGCGCGATCCCCGGAGGGACGTGCCAGCCGACGCCGGCGACGAGGTCCTCGGCGGGACCGAGCTTGCCGTCGCGGCGGAAGAGGAGGGCGTTGTGCCAGGTCCCGTCGTCGTCGGCCTCGGAGCGGACCCAGACGTCGTGGCGTTGCCCCTCGACGATGAGCACCCCGAGCCGTTCCTCGATGGCGTGGTCCGGGTGGAGCATGGCCGACCTCCGGGTGGCTGGGGGCGGACGCGGGGCGTCCGCATCGGGCCGCGTCGTGAGGGCGCGGGTCGTGTGGTCGAGGGTCGAGACGCCGGGCGACGTCGCGGGCGCCGCCTGCGCGAGCAACGCAAGAGCCGAACCCGCCGTGCGTTGCGCGGCATCGGATGCCATGCTCGAGCGCCTGTTTCATCTTCGGGAGAACCGCACCAGCGTCGGCGTCGAGATCCAGGCCGGCGTGACGACGTTCCTGACGATGGCGTACATCATCGTCGTGAACCCGTCGGTGCTCTCGAGCGCGGGCGTCCCGTTCTCGGGCGCGCTGTTCGCGACGTGCGTGGCCGCGGCGGTCGGCTCGCTGGTGATGGGGCTGCTGGCGAACTTCCCGTTCGCGCTGGCGCCGGGGATGGGGCTGAACGCGTACTTCGCGTACGCGGTGGTGCAGGGGATGGGCGTTCCGTGGCAGGTCGCGCTGGGCGCGGTCTTCCTCTCGGGCGTCGCGTTCGTGATCCTGACGCTCAGCCGGATCCGGGCGCTCGTCGTGGACGCCATCCCACGCTCGCTCAAGACGGGGACGGCCGCGGGGATCGGGCTCTTCATCGCGTTCATCGGGCTGCGCAACGCGGGGGTGGTCGCCGCGAACCCGACCACGCTGGTGACGCTCGGCGATCTCCGCCAGCCTGGAACGCTGCTCTCCCTCCTCGGCCTGGTGGTGACGGCCGCGCTACTGGCGCGCGGCAACCGCGGCGCGATCCTCCTCGGGATCCTGGGCGTGACGGCCGCGGCGATGGCGCTCGGGCTGGCGCCGCCGCCGCGCGGCATCGTCTCCGTCCCCGACGCCCGCTCCGCCGTCCTGGCGCTGGACGTGGCCGGCGCGCTCCGGCTCGGCGTGCTCGAGGTCATCTTCGTCTTCCTCTTCGTCGACCTCTTCGACACCGTCGGCAGCACGGTCGGGCTCGCCGAGCAGGCCGGCTTCGTCACCCCGGACGGCCGGATCCCTCGCATCAATCGTGCGCTGATGGCCGATTCCATCGCCACGATCACCGGCGCGCTCCTCGGGACCTCGACCGTCGTCACCTACATCGAGAGCGCCGCCGGGATCAGCGAGGGCGGGCGCACGGGGCTCGTCGCCGTGGTGGTCGCCGGCCTCTTCCTCCTGGCGACGTTCCTGGCCCCGCTGGTCGGCGCGATCCCCGCCATCGCGACGGCGCCGGCGCTCGTCGTCGTCGGCGCCCTCATGATGCGCGCCGTGCGCAACGTCGCCTGGCAGGACATGACCGAGGCGGTGCCGGCCTTCCTCACGCTCGTCGGGATGCCGCTCACGTTCTCGGTGGCGAACGGCCTCGCGTTGGGCTTCATCGCCTATCCGCTGGTGAAGCTGCTCGCCGGGCGGGGCAGGGAGGTGAGCCGGCTGACCTACGCCCTCGCCGCGATCTTCCTGCTGCGGTACATCTACCTCGGGGTCGCCGGGTAGCGCGCGCCGCGCGGGCTGCGGCGCAACCCCATGCCCTGGGCCGGCGTCCGGGGTTGCGCGCCACCCCGCGCGCCCCCACCTTTCGGCTCGACCTGAAATCCGCGCACCGCCGCTCCCTGGGAGCGCCGGGCCCCCGGCCCCCCCCCCCCCCCCCCCGCCCCGCCCGCGGGGTGGGGGGCCCCGCGCCCCCCCCCGCCCCCGGGGGCC
>JADGGV010000554.1 GCA_019689775.1 Gemmatimonadota bacterium | reverse complement strand
GGCGGCGAGGGCGAGGGGGATGACGGTGGCGGGGGTGACGACGTGCGTCGCCTCGAGGGTGGCGAGGAAGCCGGGGGAGAGGGCGAGGGCGAGGAGGACGCCGTTGTTGAGGGCGTGGACGATCATGCCGGTCCAGATGGAGCCGGTGCGGCCGGCGACGAGGGCGACGACGAGGCCGGTCCATGCGGTGGGCATGAAGCGGAGCGCGCTCTCGGAGGAGACGTGGAACGCGCCGAAGACGAGGGCGGAGACGAGCGCGGCGGTGCCGAGGGAGAGGGTGCGGCGGAGCGCGGTGAAGAGGATGCCGCGGAAGATGACCTCCTCGCAGACGGCGGGGGTGAGGACGACGACGGCGAAGAGGAGGGCGACGTCGCCCGGGCCGGCGGGCCGGGCGAAGAGCTGGTCGGCGGCGCGGCCGAGCTCGGCGGGGAGGGGAAGGAAGCGCATGCCGAGGCGGGCGAGGACCCAGGCCATGGGGATGGAGCCGGCGCCGGCGAGGAGCGCGGCGAGGAGGTGGCGGCGCGTGGGGCGGCGGAGCAGGAGCGCGCGCCGGTAGCTGAAGCCGCCGAGGTAGAGGAACGCGAGGGCGGGGATGAACATGAGGAGCCACTCGGCGGCGAGGATGCCGGCCGGGCCGCCGACCACGCCGATGACGATGCGGCCGGCGTAGAAGTAGACGGCGCCGGCGCCGGCGGTGAAGAGGACGGCGGCGCGGGGAGAGGGGATCTGGAGGCGCGGCCCGCGGATGCGGCGGAGGAGGCCCTCGATGCCGGGGGCGACGTCGGGGTCGGGCTCGGGCGCGCCGAAGAGGACCTCCTCGCGGCCGAACGCGCGGGCGGAGAGGTGGATGGCGGCGAGGGCGTAGCCGAGGTTGGCGAGGACGACGATGAAGACGTAGCCGAGGTTGGCCTGGCCGGCCATGAGGTCGCGGAACAGGAGCGAGACGCCGGCGACGGGGACGACGGCGAGCGTGGGCGTCAGCTCGATGCCGGGGACGGCCGGGAGGAGGGCGGGGAGCGCGCCGACGAGGAAGACGGGGGTGAGCGCGCTCTGCGCCTCCTTGAAGGAGTGCGCCTGGACGGAGATGCCGAGGAAGGTGGCGCCGAAGAGGATGGCGAGCGGCACGAGCGTGAGGAGCACGAGGCCCATGGCGGACCAGGGGATGTCGAGGTCGAGGCCGAGGAGCCGCGTCGCCTGGAACAGACCGGCGCGGATCGTCAGCATCATGCTGAGCAGGTTGAGGAGCGCGGCGACGATGCCGATGAGCGTGACGGTGACGAACTTGCCGGCGACGATCTGCGAGGCGGGGGCCGGCGCGGTCATGAGCGCCTCGAGCGTGCGACGCTCCTTCTCGCCGGCGCCGAGGTCGATGGCCGGGTAGAAGGTGCCGAGGATCGTGACCATGATGAGGAGGAACGGCAGGAGGCGCGCGATCAGGAGCGTGCCTCGCTGGGAGGGCGGGGTCACGCTCGTCTCGCTCGTCTGGAGCGGCGCGGCGAGGTCGCGCGGCGCGCCGTGGGCGGCGAGCGCGCGGGCGATGAGCGTGTCGCGCCACTCGCGGAGCGCGTCGTTCAGCGCCGCGCGGGCGGCGACGGAGCGGTCGCTGGCCTGGTCGTAGTAGACGGTGGCGCGGGGGCGGAGGGCGTCGGGGCCGGCGGCCTCGACGGCGGCGGCGGCGTCGACGCGGCCGCCGAGCACGATGGGGCCCGGGTCGCCGCGGACCTGGAACGCCCGCACGTCGGGGCGCGCGTCGAGGAGGCGGACGAGCTCGGGCGCGTCGCCCGCGACGGCGATGCGGACCGGATCGGCGGTGAGGTGGCGGCGGCCCATCAGGAAGAGCTGCTCGACGGCGACGAACATCGCCGGATAGAAGAGCGCCGGCACGAGGAGCATCATCGTGAGCGTGCGCCAGTCGCGTAGGATCTCGCGGAACTCCTTCTTCACGACGACCCAGACGGTGCGCATCAGGCCACCTCGATCAGGTACAGGAACGCCTGGGTGAGGTTCGGCGCGGCGGCGCGCTCGAGCAGCTCGGGGAGCGTGCCCTCGGCGACGAGGCGGCCGTCGCTCATGATGCCGATCCGATCCGCGAGCAGCTCGACCTCGCCCAGGTTGTGCGTCGAGAAGAGGATCGCCTTCCCCTTGTCGCGCTCCTGCTGCATGAAGCCGTAGAGCGTCTCGCCGCTCAGGATGTCGAGGCCGAGCGTGGGCTCGTCGAGCACGACGGCCGGCGGGTCCTGCACGACCGCGCGCGCGACGGCCACGCGCTGGCGCTGGCCGGTGGAGAGGCGGCCACAGGTGCGGCGCGCGAACGGCTCGATGCCGAAGACGTGCACGAGCTGGTCGACGCGCTCGCGCAGGCGAGCGCCGGAGAGCCCGTGCAGCGCGCCGAAGTACTCGAGCACCTCCACCGACGTCAGGCGCTCGTAGAGCCCCATGGACGCGCCGAGGAAGCCGAGGCGGCGGCGGACGTCGGCCGGGCGCTGGCGCACATCCGCGCCGTCGACGGATGCGGTGCCGGACGTCGGCTCGAGGAGGCCGGCGAGGCAGCGGAGCGCGGTGGTCTTGCCGGCGCCGTTCGGGCCGAGCAGCGCGTAGATCTGACCGGGCGGGACGTGAAACGAAAGGTTACGGACGGCGAAGGCATTGCCGTATCGCTTCGTGAGGCTGTCGAACCGGATCACGGCGGGCTCCGCGGGCGTAAGTCGAAGGACGACAAGATGCATCCCCGTCGACGGCGTGCATCGGCGGAGGGCGCGGTTGCGGGGATTGGGCAGGACTCGGGCCAGGCGCGCGGACGGGGGC
>JADGGV010000553.1 GCA_019689775.1 Gemmatimonadota bacterium | reverse complement strand
GCCCTCCCCCGCCTCCGGCCCCATGTCGACGACCCAGTCGGCCGCGCGGATCACGTCCAGGTTGTGCTCGATGACCAGGACGGTGTGCCCGGCCTCTACCAGCTTCTGGAGCACCGACAGGAGCTTGCGCACCTCCGGGCCGGAGAGCCCCGTCGTCGGCTCGTCGAGGATGTAGATCCGCTTGCCGCGCCGCTTGCCGCCCTCGATCAGCTCGCGCGCGATCTTCAGCCGCTGCGCCTCGCCGCCGGAGAGCGTGGTCGCCGGCTGGCCGAGGCGGAGGTACCCGAGCCCGACCTGCTGGAGCTGCCAGAGCGCCTGCCCGAGCCGGTCCTCGCGGATGAACAGCCGGATCGCCTCGTCCACCGTGAGGTCCAGCACCTGCGTGATGTTCAGCCCCTTGTACGTGACCTCCAGCGTCTCCGGCTTGTAGCGCTTGCCGCCGCAGCCGTCGCACGGCACGAAGACGTCGGCCATGAAGACCATCTCGACCTCGATCACGCCCGCGCCCTGGCACACCTCGCAGCGCCCGCCCCTCACGTTGAACGAGAAGTGCCCCGGCGTCCACTTCCGCTGCCGCGCCAGCGGCTGCTTCGCGAAGATCTCGCGGATGTAGTCGAATGCCTTGATGTAGGTGACCGGGTTCGAGCGCGGCGACCGGCCGATCGGCTCCTGGTCGATCAGCACGACGGCGTCGAGCGCGCCGGCGCCCTCCAGCCGGTCGTAGGCACCGACCGCCTCGCCCAGGTGCTGCTTCGCGCTCGTCTCGCCGCCGCTCAGCTCGCGCTCCAGCGCGCGGTAAAGCACGTCGTGCACGAGCGTGCTCTTCCCGGAGCCGCTCACGCCCGTTACCACGGCCAGCGTGCCGAGCGGGATCTCGACGTCCACGCCGCGCAGGTTGTGCAGCCGCGCGCCCTCGAGGCGCAGGCGCGGACCGTCCACCCGGCGCCGCCGCTCCGGCACGGGCGACGGCACGAGCCCCGCCGCGTACCGGCCGGTCGGCGTGTCGGCGCGGAGCAGCCCCTCGACGTCGCCCTGGTAGACGATCGTGCCGCCGCGCTCGCCGCTCCCCGGCCCCATCTCGACGACGTGGTCCGCGGCGCGGATCGCCGCCGGGTCGTGCTCCACGACGACGACCGTGTTCCCGGCCGCGCGCAGCTCGCGCAGGAGGCGCAGCAGCCGGTCGGTGTCGCGCGGGTGCAGCCCGATCGTCGGCTCGTCGAGCACGTAGAGCGTGTCGACGAGCGACGCGCCGAGCGAGTTCGCCAGCGCGATCCGCTGCGACTCGCCGCCCGAGAGCGTGCGCGTCTGCCGGTGCAGCGACAGGTAGCCCAGCCCGACATCCTCGAGGAAGGCGAGCCGCGCGCGGATCTCGCGCACGATCGGCTCGGCGATCGCCGCCTCCTGGCCCGACAGCTCGAGCCGCTCGACGAACGCGCGCAGCTCGGAGATCGGCAGCTCGCTCGCGCGCCAGATGTCGAGCCCGCCGACGCGGACGTAGAGCGCCTCCGGGCGCAGCTTCGAGCCGCCGCACGCGCGGCACGGCCGCGCGCTCTGGTACTGCCGCAGGAAGACCCGGATGTACTGCTTGTAGCGCTTCTCCTCGCGCGAGCGCAGGAAGGGCAGGATCCCCTGGAACACGCGCGACTTCCCGTGGAGCACGACATGCCGGAACTCCTCGGGCAACTCGCGCCACGGCGCGTCGACCGAGACACCGGACGCACGCGCGAATGCGAGCAGCCGCTCGCGGTACCTCACGTAGCGCGGCTTCTCCCACGGGTCGACCGCGCCCTCGCGCAGCGACCGCGACGGGTTCGGCACGATCAGCGCCTCGTCGTACTCCAGCGTTGCGCCGAAGCCGGTGCACAGCGGGCAGGAGCCGTACGGGTTGTTGAAGGAGAAGAGGCGGGGCGTCGGATCGAGGAACTTCACGTCCGGGTGCTCCGGACAGCGGAAGCGCTCCGTGAAGCGGAGCCGCTCGCCCGTGTCGTGCCGCACCACCTCCACCTCCCCGTCCCCCTCGGCGAACGCGGTGCCGACGGAGTCGGCGAGGCGCTCGGCGGCGTCGGGCCGCACCACGAGCCGGTCCACGACGACGAGCAGCTCCTCGGCGCCGGCCAGGTCGTGGCCGAGCACCGCGGGGTCGGCGGCGCCCTCGTCGCCCAGGTCGAGCATCTCGCCGCCGGCCATGACGCGCACGAAGCCGAGCGCGCGCAGGTTCTCGACCACGCGCGGGTGGCTCATGCGCGCGCTGCGCGGCAGCGGGAAGGCGACGACGACGCGCGAGCCCTCCGGCAACGCCAGGATCCGGTCCGTCGCCGACTGCACCGTGTCGGGGCGGACGACGCGGTCGCACACCGGGCAGTGCGTGCGGCCGGCCCGCGCCCACAGCAGGCGAAGGTAGTCGTAGACCTCCGTCGCCGTGCCGACCGTCGAGCGGCTCGTCTTGATCGGGTTCTTCTGCTCGATGGCGACGGCGGGGCTGATCCCCTCGACCGCGTCCATCGCCGGCTTCTCCATCCGCTCGAGGAACTGCTTCGCGTACGTCGACAGCGACTCGACGTAGCGCCGCTGCCCCTCGGCGTAGAGCGTGTCGAAGGCGAGCGAGCTCTTGCCGGAGCCGCTGGGCCCCGTCAGCACGACGAGCGCCCGACGCGGCAGCTCCACGTCGATCCCCTTCAGGTTGTGCTGCCGCGCGTTGCGGATGATGATGCGGTCCTTCACGTGAACCCCGAAGCGGTGTGGATCACGGGACCTGCTGATACCCACGAGCGGGGCTGAGGATCGGCGGATGCGGGCGGGGGCGCAAGGC
>JADGGV010000552.1 GCA_019689775.1 Gemmatimonadota bacterium | reverse complement strand
CTTGGCGTCGCAGACGTACCCCTGGACCTCGACGAGGGCGATCGGCGGCTCGGGGAGCCGCCCGTCGGGGAAGGGGACGCCGTCGCCGGAGTCCTTCCAGCCCTGGTTCACCAGCCCCTTCTCGGAGGTGCGGGCGTACTCGACGAAGCCGTCGCCATCGAGGTCGCCGTAGTGGTCGATCCAGGCCAGCGCGCGCTCGGCGTGGGGGAGGAGGTCGCGCACGAGCGTCGTGTCGCCCGTCCAGCGCCAGGTCTCGTGCAGCAGGACGAGCCAGAGCGGGGTCGCGTCGATGGTGCCGTAGTAGGGGACGTGGGGGATCTCGCCGGCGCGCGCCAGCTCGCCGCGGCGGAGCTCGTGCATGATCTTGCCGGGCTGTTCCTCGGTGAACGGATCGACCTTCTCCCCCTGGTGGTGGGCGAGGTAGCGAAGCGTGTCGTTGGCGATCGCGGGGTTCAGCGGCAGCGTCTGGAGCGAGGTGAGGATCGCGTCGCGACCGAACGCGGTGGTGTACCACGGGATGCCGGCCGAGATGATCTCCTCGCCGTCGGTGTGGATGTAGAGGGAGCGCAGGTCGTCGACGGCCTGCGCGAGGGTGGTGTTGAACTCGGCGACGTCGGTGCGCCAGCGCGCGCACTCGGCGCGCCAGCGCTCGTATTCCGCGGTCAGGCGGGCGAGTCGCTCGCCGACCGAGGGGCCGCCCCCGCGCGACCGGGCGGCCCGCCCGGGGGCGACGTGCCACTCGAGGGTGCAGCGGGCCTTCGGCTCGAGCTGCAGGTCCCAGCGGGCGCCGCGGCGGTCGACCTCGGTCGGGGCCTGCTCGAAGACGACCGAGCTCTCGATGATCGCGCCATCCTGGCCGCGGTAGGCGAACACCAGCGAGCGCTCGGTCACTTCCGGCGCGTAGAACTGCCCGCGCCCCTCCCGCCTCCAGCCCCGCACCTCGAAGATGTCGGCGAAGTCGCTGGCCACGTCGAGGCGAACCCAGACGTCCACCGGGCGCATCAGGAAGTTGGTGAGCGTGACGCGCTCGACCAGCCGATCGTCCAGCACCAGCTCGCGCCGGATGTGGATCACGTTCTTGGGGTCCCACGAGTCGCCGCCGAACGCGCGGTCCGTGATCGCCAGGTCCACCAACGCCTGGAACGGCGACGCCGTCTGCGAGGAGAGCCGCACGGGCTCGCCGCCGGCGAAGCGGAGGGCGTAGTGGCTGAGGATGCGGGTGTCGTCGTGGAAGAGCCCCGTGCCGCACTGTCCGGGCGGGGCGATGTTCCCGTACTCGTCGACGAGGAGGAAGAGGCGGTCGTGCTTGAGCACCAGCACATTGACCATCGCGGCCTGGTGCGTGCACTCGATCCCCGAGTAGCCGACCGCGTCCTCCATCGACACCGGGGTCCGGCCATCCACGCGCGGCGCCACGGCACGCCTCCTCTCAGGCGACCTGGATGTGCCGCCGGCGCGTGACCGGCCGCCCCTGGAGCGCGCGCCGGTAGAGCGCCTCGTGGGCCGCCACCATGCGAGACCGGCTGAAGCGCTCCACCGCGCGATGGCGGCAGCGCTCCCGGTCGAAGCGCTCCAGCACGCCGCCCGGCCGGATCGTCTCCACCAGCTCCCGCTCGTCGCGCACGATGAACCCGGTCACGCCGGGCTCGATCAGCTCGGGGAGGCTGCCGCGCGGGTAGCCCACCACCGGGCACCCCGAGAGCATCGCCTCGATCAGGATCAGCCCGAACGGCTCGTTCCACTCGATCGGCGCCAGGAGCGCCCGCGCATCCCGCAGCAGCGGCACCTTCGCGCGCATCCCGACGACCCCGAGGTAGCGCACGTGCGGGCGCGTGAGCCGCGGCAAAACCTCCCGCTCCCCGAACTCGCGGTCCACCTCGTGCACGTCGCCGGCGACGCGGATCTCGACGCCCGCGCGCTCCGCGGCATCGATCGCCGTATGCGGCCCCTTCACCTGCGCCAGCCTGCCGACGAACGCCACGTAGTCGCCCGGCGTGCGCGTCCACTCGTACCGGCTCGGATCGACACCGTGGTGGATCACCTCCACCCGCCGCAGCGCCACCTCCCGCGCCCGCTGATCCGCCGAGATCGCCACGTACCACGCGTCCGGGTAATGCCGGTAGAAGGCGGAGAGCTGCTCGTCGCGCGTGTGGTGGAGCGTGTAGACCAGCGGCACGCCCGGCGTCAGCCGCGAGAGCGCGAGCGCGACGGCCGAGTGCGCGTGGATGATGTCGTAGTCACCCTCCGCGGCCTTCTGCATCGCCCACGCCACGTGGTTCACGTCGGTCAGCATCGCTGGCGGCCATTGCGCGCGGGGATAGAGCGAGCGCAGCTCGGCGCGGGTCTCCGAATCGCCCGTGGCGAAGAGCGTCACCTCGTGGCCCCGCTCGATCAGACCCTCCGTAAGCTCGTACACGACCAGCTCCGTGCCGCCGTAATCCTTCGGCGGCACGGCCAGGAACGGCGTGGAAATCATTGCTACGCGCATACGTCCGTCCTCCATCCTGCTCTACCGTGCGTCCGAAGCGCCGCCCGGGCCGGGCCGGCCCGCCTCGGGGCCGGGAGCGCCGCCAACGCCCCGTCGCATCCAGCCGCGCGTCCCGCGTGCGGCGGCGGGTGGAGGGGCGAGGCCCTCCCGCGCCCGACCCGGAGCCCGGGTGCTGTCGACCTGTCGTCCGGCGCCGGGGGCCGTTGCAGCGGGTGTGCCAGTTGGGGTCCCGCGCGGGCGCCGGCCGCGCGGCGCCGTCGCGGCCGCCCCCCCCCCCCCCCGCCCCCCCGCCCCCGGCCCCGCGCCCCCCCAAAACCACAAA
>JADGGV010000551.1 GCA_019689775.1 Gemmatimonadota bacterium | reverse complement strand
CCACGACGCTCTTCGCGGGGGTGCGCGTGGCCTGGGCGCTCCAGGGCGGGGCGCCGGCCGGGGCGCTGGCGATGGCGGCGTTCGCGGCGGTGCTGGTCGTCGGGCTCGGGATCGCGTGGCTCGCCGAGGGGCTGCACCGCGAGCGCGCGCTGGCCGGCGAGGGCGATGCGGACGTGACGCTCGTCGTGGACGCGGCCGGGCGGGTGCGTCGGGTGTCATCGTCGTTCGAGCGCGTGTTCGGCTACGCGCCGGCGGACGTGCTCGGCCGCCCGCTAGCCGAGTTCGTGCGCGAGGAGGATGCGGCGGCGCTGCTCGCGGTGGGCGACGTCGCGGCGGAGCGCGCCGACCGGTCGCTGGAGCTGGGGTTCCGCCAGCGCGACGGCGGCTGGCGCGAGCTCGAGGCGCGCGCCCGCGACCGGCTCGACGACCGCTGGGTCGCCGGGATCGTGCTGTACTGCCGCGACGTGACGGAGCGGCGGCGGGCGGAGCGGCAGGCGCTGCTCCAGCAGCGCATGGACGCGTCGGGGCGGCTGGCGGCCGGCGCGGCGCACGACTTCAACAACCTGCTCACGGGGCTCATCGGCCACGCCCGGCTGCTGCTCGGCAAGCTCGCGCCGGGCGACCCGCGGCGAGGCGACGCCGAGCAGATCCAGCTCGCGGTGGAGCGCGCCGCCCAGCTCGTGCACCGGCTCCAGGCGTTCAGCCGCCAGCAGGTGCTGCGCCCCGAGGTGCTCGACCTGAACGCCGTCGTCCTGGGCCTCGACATGGCGCTCCGCTCCACGGTCGGCGAGCGCGTCGAGGTCGCCACGCACCTGGTCGCGGCGCTCGGCCGGGTCAAGGCGGACCCGCGCCGGCTCGAGGAGGCGCTCCTCGAGCTGGCCGCCAACGCGCGCGACGCCATGCCCGCCGGCGGCACGCTCGAGATCCGCACCGCCGACGTCGAGATCGACGACGAGTTCGCCCGGCGCTTCACCTACCCCGTGCAGACCGGCTCGTACGTGCTCCTCTCGGTCAGCGACACGGGCGAGGGCATCGCGCCGGACGTGCTCCCGCACATCTTCGAGCCGTTCTACACCACCAAGGGGCCGGGGCAGGGGACCGGCCTCGGCCTCAGCTCCGTCTACGGCATCGTCAAGCAGTCCGGCGGCTACATCTGGGCGGAGAGCACGGTGGGGAACGGGACCACGTTCCGCCTCTACCTCCCGCGCGTCGAGGCGCAGCCGGCCGAGCCGCCGCCGCTCCCGGTCCTCGAGCCGCGGGCCGCGCGCAACGCGACCGTCCTCGTCGTCGAGGACGACGAGATGGTCCGCACCGTCGTGCGCCGCACGCTCCTCGAGCACGGCTACGGCATCCTCGAGGCGCCGAACGGGCCCGACGCGCTCTGGATCGCCGAGGACTACTCCCACGCGATCGACGTGCTGCTCACCGACATCGTCATGCCCGGGATGAGCGGCATCGACCTCGCGCGCCGCTTCGTCGCGCAGCGCCCCGACACGCGCGTCGTCTTCATGTCCGGCCACACGCAGGAGGCCGTCCAGGCGCCCAGCGTCTTCGGCGCCGAGACCGCCTTCCTCCCCAAGCCTTTCACGCCCGAAGCCCTCGCCCGGGCGATCTCGGAGGTGCTCAGTGCATCCGGCTCTACAGCCTGAGCTCCGCTGTCCGCCCGCGTTCGCGGATCCCGACGGGCCCCGCATCCTCATCATCGACGACGAGACCATCGTCGCCGACGTCCTCGCCCGCACGCTCCGCCGCGCCGGCTACGCCTGCGTCGAGGTGCACGCCGACCCCTGGACCGCCGCCGACGCCTACGGCCGCGTCCGGCCCGACCTGCTCATCCTCGACCTCCACATGCCCGGCCTCGACGGCTTCGGCGTGCTCGAGCGGCTCCGCGCCGAGATCCCCGAGGACACGTTCCTGCCGATCATCGTCCTCACCGCCGACGACGAGCCCGCCACCCGCCGGCGCGCGCTTGCCGCCGGCGCCGCCGACTTCGTCGTCAAGCCGTTCGAGGAGATCGAGACGCTGCTGCGCATCCGCAACCTCATTACCACGCGCTCGCTCCACCTCCAGGAGCGGCTCCAGACCCAGGAGCTCGAGCGCCGCATCCAGGAACGCACCCACGAGCTCCAGGAGGCCCAGCTCGAGATCCTCGAACGGCTCGCCCTCGCCGCCGAGTACCACGACGACGCCACCGGCGAGCACACCCGCCGCGTCGCCGACGAGGCCGCCCGCCTCGCCCGCGAGCTCGGCCGCCCCGAGCCCGAGGTCGAGCTCATCCGCAGGGCCGCGCTCCTCCACGACGTCGGCAAGATCGGCATCCCCGAGGTCATCCAGAGCAAGCAGGGACCGCTCACCGCCGAGGAGTTCCTCGTCATGAAGCGCCACACCCTCATCGGCGAGCGCATCCTGGCCGGCAGCCAATTCCCCGTCCTCCAGATGGCCCGCGACATCGCCGTCGCCCACCACGAGCGCTGGGACGGCTCCGGCTACCCGCACGGCCTCCGCGGCGAGGAGATCCCCCTCGCCGCTCGCATCGTCGCCGTCGCCGACGTCTACGACGCCCTCACCCACGAGCGGCCCTACAAGGCCGCCTGGACGCCCGCCGCCGCGCTCGAGGAGATCCGCCGCACCGCCGGCCAGCACTTCGACCCGGCGATCGTCGAGGCGTTCCTCCGGCTCCACGGCGAGCGCGAACGGTCGGCGGCGTAGGGTGGCTTCGCGGGCGGCCTCACGTTCAAGATTTCACCACAGAGAACACAGAGCACACACGGGGTGGGGTGAGCGGGCGGGGGGCAGCCTTCGCGGAAAGG
>JADGGV010000550.1 GCA_019689775.1 Gemmatimonadota bacterium | reverse complement strand
GCGGGCGGCCCTTTGGCCGCCCGCCGCGTCGCGGTCAGCTCCGGTAGTCGAGCGCGGGTTGCCGGTCGCCGAGGAGCGGGGTGTAGGTGAAGTCGGGGCCGCGCTTCTTCTCGAGCTCGGCGCGGGCGGCCTGGAGCGTGGCCGGGGTGGTGAAGAGGTCGATGGCGGAGGTGGCCAGGACCTTGGCGGCGAGGTTCATGCCCTTGGCGCCGATGGACATGCCGTCGGCGGCGACGGCCTGCCAGGAGTGGGCGGGGGTGCCGGGGACCCAGGTGGCGGTGCTGATCTCGGCCATGGGGACGTTCCAGGAGATGTCGCCGGCGTCGGTGGAGGCGCTGGTGAAGCCGGGCGCGAAGGGCTGGATCTCGGCCTGGCTGCCGAGCGGGCGGGCCGGATGGTCGAGCGTCTTGCGGAGCTGCTCGGCGAAGGCCTGCTCCTGCGGCGTGTAGTGGATGCCGCCGAGCTTGCGCATGTTGGCGTCCATGACGCGGGCGAGGGTCTCGTTCGGGAGGATCGCGTAGGTGCCGCCGACGATCTCGTGCTCGACGGTGGTGCCGGTGCCGAGGGCGGCGCCCTCGGCGGCCTTCACGATGCGGTCCCAGATCTCCTTGAGGACGCGCGGGTCGGGGTGGCGGGCGTAGTAGTAGACCTCGGCGAAGTCGGGGACGACGTTGGGCGCCTTGCCGCCGTTGGTGATGACGTAGTGGATGCGGGTCTCCTGCGGGACGTGCTCGCGCATGAGGTTGACCATGTGGTCCATCGCCTCGACGGCGTCGAGCGCGCTGCGGCCCTTATCGGGTGCGGCGGCGGCGTGGGCGGAGACGCCGTGGAAGCGGAACTTCGCGGAGACGTTGGCGAGGTTCGTCTCGGGGGAGGCGTTGTTGGCGTCGCCGGGGTGCCAGGCGAGGACGGCGTCGACGTCCTTGAAGAGTCCTGCGCGCACCATGTAGACCTTGCCGGACCCACCCTCCTCGGCGGGCGTGCCGTAGAGGCGGATCGTGCCCGGTCGCTTGCTGGACGCCAGCCAGTCCTTGACCGCGATGGCGGCCGCGGTGGACGCGGTGCCGAGCAGGTTGTGGCCGCAGGCGTGGCCGGGTTGGCCGTCGGCGATCGGCTTCCGCTCCGGCGTCGCGTCCTGGGAGAGTCCCGGGAGCGCGTCGAACTCCGCGTACATCGCGATGACCGGCTTGCCGCTGCCGTACTCGGCGATAAACGCGGTCGGGATGCCGGCGACGCCGGAGGTGACCTTGAAGCCGGCCTCCTTCAGCTCCTGCTGGAGCAGCGCGGAGCTGCGCGTCTCCTGGTAGCCGACCTCGGCGAACGTCCAGATCTGGTGAGCGATGTCGGCGTCGCGGCTCTGCCTGGCGTCGATGGCGCGGATGACCTGCTCCTTCGCGCTCTGGGCGGCGGCCGTGCCGGCGAGGGCGAGGAGCAGCGCGGGCGCGAGGAGGCTCGGGCGTGCGGCGTTGCGCGTCATGGGGTCCTCCTGGGGATCGTGCGGGAACGGCGGAGAATATCGCGCGGGGGCGGCGTCCGGGACCAGGGGGGCCGGCCTCAGCTCGGCGGGATGATCATGACCACCGTGTCGCCCGGGGAGACGTTGATGGTCTGGGTGACGGGGTGGGAGTTGGCGCCGACGGGGTCGGCGCGGAACGCGAGGGTGGAGACGCCGAAGACGACGTCGGGCGGGATGCGGAGCGTGGCGGTCGAGTTGCCGGTGACGGTGCCGAGCCGCCGCTGGGCGCCGCCGCCGTAGACGACGTAGATGGTCATGTCGAGGAAGTTCTGGTTCTCGACACGGAGCAGGGTGCGGGGCGGCTCCTCGCGCGGCTCGGCGCCGTCGGGGGCGGGGTTGCGGCCGCAGGCGGCGAGCGCGAGCGCGGCGGTCACGAGCAGGGTCGGGAGGAAGGCGAGCCTCTTCATGGGTCCAAGGTAGTCCGGGTCGACTGGCCGCGATAGCTCGCAAGCTCCTGCGCGGCGCGCTCGGCGGCGGCCTCGCCGGAGGCGATGCAGTCGGGGATGCCGACGCCGTGGTAGGCGGCGCCGGCGAGGTGGAGGCCGGGATACGCGGCGGCGCGGGCGTGGGCGGCGGCGACGCGCTCGAGGTGGCCGAGCGTATACTGCGGGAGCGCGCGGTCCCAGAGCGTGCCGCGCGCGAGTGCGGGTGCGGCGGTGATGCCGAGCGTCTGGCGCAGCTCCTCGCGCGCGACGGTGACGAGCGCGACCTCGTCGACGTCGGCGCGGAGCGGGCGGCCGGCGCTGCCGATGAAGACGCGGAAGAGGGCGGCATCGGCGGGTGCGCGGCCGGCGAGCTTGCTGGAGGTCCAGGTGCAGGCCTGGGCGGGGCGCCCCTCGGCGCGGGGGATGACGTAGCCGTGGCCGTCGAGCGGATGCGGCACCTGGTCGCGCCGGTAGGCCAGCGAGACGGTGGCGGTGGTGACGTACGGGATCTCGCGGAGCGTGGCGGCGAGGTCGGGCGCGAGGTCGTCGAGCATGGCGGCGGCGGCGTAGGCCGGCGTGGCCAGGACGACGGCGTCGGCGGGGAGCTCCGCGCCGTCGGCGAGCTGGAGCGTGAAGCGGGCGGGTCGCTCGACGACGCGGGCGGCGACGGGGCGCGTGTAGTACCGCCGGATGCCGTCGGGGCCGACGTCGCCCTGTTGTGGGGCGCGGGTGTCGCGGATCCGCGCGACGGCGACGCCGCGGCGGATCTCGACGGCCGGGGCGAGCGACTCCTCAAGCGCCTCGATCAGCTCGGCGAGCCCGGTGGGGAAGGAGACGAACGCGGGGCGCGCGGGCGGCGGTGGGGCGGCGTTCTTGCGG
>JADGGV010000549.1 GCA_019689775.1 Gemmatimonadota bacterium | reverse complement strand
GGGTGGGACCGAGAGGGAGCGCGGGCGTGGGGACAAGAGGGCGCGAGGGCGCGAGGGCGCGAGGGCGAGTCGGCAATGGCCGGGCGGACGCGTGGACCGTTGGACGCCCGGCCGAGCGGCCGGCGGCCGGACCGCGCGCCTTCGGCGCGCTCGGCGGTGCGCTCATATCCGCGCCGGCAGATCCGTTCGCCGTCCCGGCTCCCGCTCTCGGATTATCGGAAGCAAAAGCCGAGCGTACCCGCCGGCCTCCGGATCAGTCGCCCGGCGCGGGCCCGGGTCCGGGCTCGTGTCCCGGATCCGTCGCGCGGCGGTGCGCCGGGCCCTCGGCGGGCGCGGCATCCTCCGGGCGCTCCGGCGTGCGCGACACGAGGCGCGTCAGCAGCACGCGCTCCGTCCGGATGTCGTGCCCGACGTCCACGAGCAGCCGCCCCAGGTCGGCGGCGCCCCACAGCGCGACGGCGAACACGAACAGCCGCGCGGCCTCGATCCCGAGCGCCGGCAGCGCCGGCACGCCGTACTGGCTCAGCCCCACGACGAAGCGCACGATGGCGACGAGCAGCAGGAACCCCGCGAGGCCCTTGAAGACCTCGTTCGTCCAGCGCAGCGCCGAGTACGGCTCGATGTCGGAGCGTCGGACCTGGCGTGCGCGGGACGGGGTAGTGTGCTGCATCTAGTTGCCTCGCAGTGGCTTACGCCGACGTGAGGTGCACGTTCGGTGCCAGGCGGGGGGTGCTGCGCGGCGGGCTTGCCCGGGGCGCTTGCGGCGATGATCATGCAGGCCCCGAGACAGAACCCTGGAGGTGCGTCCTGTCGCGCGATCTCGTGCTGCTGGCACTGCTGCTGGCCGGTCTTCCCGCGGCCGCGGCGGCGCAGCGACCGGTGACAATGGAGGAAGCGGTGGCGCGGGCGCTGGCCGTGGGGCCGCGGATGGCGCTGGCGCGGGCGGACTCGGCGGCGGCGCGCGCCGCGGTGGTGACGGCGCGGGCGTACCCGAACCCGTCGCTCGCGCTGGACTACACGAAGGACCCGCCGCGTCGCCATGTGCTGCTGGAGCAGCCGCTGGAGCTGCCGTGGGTGCGCTCGGCGCGGATCGGCGCGGCGCGGAGCGCGGCGGCGTCGGCGGCGTACACGCTGGCGGCGGAGCGGGCGGCGGTCCGCTACGTGGTGCAGGCGGCGTACGCGCGGGCGGCCGCGGCGCTGGAGGTGCGGCGGCTGTCGGCGCGGAACGCCCGTGACGGCGCGGAGCTGCTGCGGATCGCGCGGGCGCGCGAGCGTGCGGGCGATGCGAGCGAGCTGGACGTGGCGCTCGCCGCGGTGACGGCGGGGCAGCTCGAGAGTGATGCGCTAGCGGATTCGGCGGAGGCGGATCGGGCGCTGCTGGACCTCCAGGCGCTGATGGGGCTGGCGGCGGACCGGATCGAGATCGTGCTGGTGGACTCGTTGGCGACGCTGCCGACGGCGCCGCCGCCGGTCGTGCCGGCGCGGCCGCTGCGGGTGGCGGCGGCGGAGCAGGAGTTGCTCTCGCAGCGCTCGCAGGTCTCGCTGGCGCGCCGGAGCCGGGTGCCTTCGCCGTCGGTGCGCCTCGGCTTCGACCAGGGCGACCCGGGCGGCGACAACCGCGTGCTCCCGGTGCTCGGGATCAGCCTGCCGGTGCCGCTCTTCGACCGCGGGCGCGGCGCGGTGGCGGAGGCGCAGGCGCGGGCGGCGCGGGCGCAGGCGGCGCTGACGCAGGCGGAGCGGGAGAGCGCCGCCGCGCGCGCCGAGGCGGAGCGGCGGCGGGCGGCGGCGCGCGCGCGTGTGGAGCGCGACCGCGCCATCGTGCAGGACGCGCAGCGCGTGACGGCGATGTCGCTGACCGCGTACCGCGAGGGTGCGGCGCCGCTCGCGAACGTGCTCGAGGCGCAACGGAACGCGCGGGACGCGCTCCGGCAGTACGTCACGGACCTGGCGGCGAGCCGCGAGGCGGAGGCCGCCTACCTGCTCGCAGTCTCGGCGGGGGAACGGCCGACGCCATGATCGGGAACGTCGACATGGAGCAGCACTCGGTGCCCCGCCGGCCGCGCGCGGCGGGACGCCGGCGGCACTGGTTGGCCGCGGCGCTCGTCGCGCTGATCTTGCTGGTCATCGTGTTGGTGGTGCGGCGCCGCGGCGGCGAGGAGGCGGCCGCGGCCGCGCCCGTTGTGGCGGCGGACACGGGCGTCGTGCGGGTCGAGCCGTTCCCGGTCGTGATGAGCGTGCTCGGCACGATCGACGCGCGGCCGGGGCACATGGCGGAGCTGGCGGCGCCGGCGGCGACGCGGGTGTCGAAGATCTACGTCGCCGTCGGCGACCGCGTCGTCGCCGGGCAACCGCTCGTCGCGCTGGACCGCACCGTGTTCAACGCGCAGGCGGAGCAGGCGCGTGCGGCGTACGTCGCGGCGCGCGAGGCGCACGAGCGGGCGCGGCGCCTGGTCGCGGAGGGGATCGCGCCGCGCAAGGACGAGGAGCAGGCCGCGGCCGACCTGGCGCAGGCGCGCGGGAACCTCGAGGCGGCGCAGCACACGGCGGCGCTCGGCGTGCTCCGCTCCCCGATCGCGGGCGTCGTCACCCAGGTCGGCGTGGCGCTCGCCTCGCCGGTCGACGTGAGCCAGCCGCTCGTCGAGGTCGTCGACCCGACGGCGCTGGAGGCGGTCTTCCACCTCTCGCCGCGCGAGGCCGGCACCATCGCCCCCGGCGCGGCCGTCGAGCTGACGAGCGCGCAGGACTCGGCCCGCACGTTCCTCGGCCGCGGCCGCGTCACGGGCGTCAGCGCCGCCGTCGACACGGCGACGGGGAGCGTCGCCGTCCGCGCCACCA
>JADGGV010000032.1 GCA_019689775.1 Gemmatimonadota bacterium | reverse complement strand
GGCCGATGAGGACGACGCCCGGGTGGTGCGGGCGGGTGGCGGCGCGGACGGCGGCGGGGATGTCGCGGCGGGCCCAGTGGTCGAAGTTCCAGCGGTCGCGCCGTGTGGGGCGTTGGGAGGCGCCGTGGCCGCGGGGGTCGAGGACCCAGGCCTCGAAGCCGGCGGCGGCGACGGCGCGGGCGAAGCCGGTGCCGCGGGTGCCGAGCCAGAAGGTGTGGTTGGAGAACGTGCCGGGGACGAGGAGCGCGGGCGGGGCGGCGGTCTCACCGACGAGGTGGGCGACGAGGCGGACGCCGTCGTCGGCGAGGAACTCCGCGCGCCGGACCCGGTGCGCGGCCTCGTGGGTGGTCACGGCCGGCGCGCGGGTGTGAGGATGCGGACGCCGCCACGGACGATGGAGGCGGCGATCGGGGTGGTCCCGGCGAGGTCGCCGTCGACCTGGACCGGGAGCGGCCGCTCGGTGGCGATGGAGATCTCCCGCGCCTGGAAGTGGAGGAGCGTCGTGCCGTGGAAGCGGCGGAGCGCCGAGCGGGCGAGCGCGCCGGCGAAGCCGCGGACCCCGCCGGGCGCGACGACGAGGACGTCGAAGAGGCCGTCGCGCCAGGAGGCGGCGGGGTGCGGCGCCAGCGCGAGCCGGATCGGAAAGACGGAGGCGAACAGCTCGCCCACGTTGGCGACCATGACGCTGACGGCCAGCACGTGCCGCTCGACGCCGTCGGCGACGATCGTGAAGTCGGAGGGCCGGACGTCGAGGACGGCGCGCACGACGGCGTAGAGGTAGGCGCCGAAGCCCCAGCGCTCCTTGAGCGCCGGCGTGGCGGCGGCGACGACGGCGGCG
Source organism: Gemmatimonadota bacterium (assembly GCA_019689775.1). Classification (GTDB taxonomy): domain Bacteria; phylum Gemmatimonadota; class Gemmatimonadetes; order Longimicrobiales; family RSA9; genus JADGGV01. Next base: position 16,214 of record JADGGV010000032.1, on the reverse strand, counting down.
TCGAGCCCGGCGCCGACCATGAGCGCGAAGGCGCGGCCGTCCACGCGGCCGAGGTCGACGGGCGTGGCGTCGCCGTGGATGGCGACGTCGACGGCGGCCTCGAGGCGACGCGGGATGCCGAGGTTGGCGGCGACCTGGTTCGCGGTGCCGCGCGGGATGAGGGCGAGCGGGACATCGCCGCCGGCGAGGGCGGTGGCGACCTCGGCCAGGGTGCCGTCGCCGCCGACGGCGCAGACGGCGCGGTAGCCGGCGCGCGCGGCCTCGCGGGCGAGCCGGGTGGCGTGGCCGGGCGCCTCGGTGAGCGCGATGTCGAACGGGGCGCGCCGCGCGCGGAACGCGGCGGCGAGGCGGGCCTCGAGACGGGCGGCCTCGCCGCCGCGGGCGGCGGGGTTGAGGATGACGAAGGTGCGGCCGGCCGCGGGGCCGGCCGCAGCGGGTGCGGCGCCTGGCGACATGGGGGATCCCCGGCGACTCAGCGGGCCGCGATCGCCCGGAACTCCGGCGAGGCGGCCAGCGCCTCGAGCCGCTCGATGCGCTGCTCGGTGCTGGGGTGGGTGCTGAAGAGGCCGAGCCAGCCGATGCCGCGCCGCCCCGCGAGCGGGTTGACGATCGCGAGCTGGGCGGCCGCGGGGTTGACGTCCATCGGGATGCGGTGCGCGTAGGCCTCGAGGCGGCGCAGCGCGCCCGCGAGCGCGAGCGGCCTGCCGCTGATCTCCGCGCCCGTCCGGTCGGCCTGGAACTCGTTCTGGCGCGAGATCGCGAACTGGATGATCATCGCCGCGATCGGCGCGACGATGGCCATCGCCAGCAGCTCCAGCCCGTTGCCTTCGCGGTCGCGGCCGCCGACACCGCCGAGGATCGCGCCCCAACGGACGATGCTGGCGATCATGCCGATCGCGCCGGCGATCGTGGCGGCGATCGTGGCGACCAGCATGTGTCGGTGCTTGATGTGCCCGAGCTCGTGGGCGGTGACGGCCTCCAGCTCGTCCTTGGCGACGAGGTTCAGGATCCCGGCCGTGAAGCAGACCACGGCGTGCTCGGGGTCGCGCCCCGTCGCGAATGCATTCGGCTGCTGCTGCGGCGCGATGGCGACGACGGGCATGGGCAAGCCGGCGCGGCGGCGGAGCCGGTCGACCATGGCGTACAGTTCCGGTGCATCGGACTCCTGGATGATGCGGGCGCGGTACATGCGCAGCACCATCCGGTCGCTCCACCAGTACATGGCGAAGTTCATGACGGCCGCCATCAGGAAAAAGACGGCCGCGCCGCCGGACGAGTGCGTGAGCGCGCCGCCGAGCACCGTCAGCAGCGCGGTCAGCCCCGCCATCATCAAGAAGACCTTCAGACGTTGCATACGTCGGCTCCGTGATCGTGGGTCGCGGAGATTATACCCGTGGGCGCGGGCGCCGGTCCAGGCGCGACGCGCCCTCAGCCGGCGCCGGGCTCGGGCTCGGCGGCTCCAGCCGTGGACGCGGCGAGCGTGCGCTCGTAGATGCCGAGGATGTGCCCGCGCGTGATCAGGCCGACGAGGCGGCCGCGGGCGTCGACGACGGGGAGCGAGTTGCCGCCGCGGATCCCCATGCGCCGCATGGTCTCGAGGAGCGAATCGTCGAGGGTGACGGTCTCGGTGGGCTGGGCGAGATCGGCGGCGAGGAGGAACGGCGCGAGGTCCTCGCGGTCGATGGCGATGCGCCCGAGATCGCCGATCGTGATGATCCCCTTCAGCACGAGATTCTCGTCCACGACCGGGAACTCGGTCTGCTCGCCGGAGCCGAGGTGCTCGAGGAGCTTCGGCAGCGGCGCGGCCTCGCCGATGACCTGCGGGTTGCGCTCGTAGGCGTCCGCCACGCGCAGGCGGGCGAGCACGTCGCGATCGGCGCCGTGCTCGATGCGCTCGCCGCGGTGCGCGAGCCAGCCGCTGTAGAGCGACTCGGGCTCGATGCGGCGCGCGACGATGTAGGCGACGACGACCGCGAGCATGAGCGGCATGACGATGGCGTAGTCGTTCGTCATCTCGAAGACGATGAGGATCGCCGTGATCGGCGCATGGGTGGCGGCGCTGATCATGACGCCCATGCCGACGAGCGCGTAGGCCTCGGGCTGGAGCCCGAGCGAGGGGAAGAGGTGGGCGATGGCGACGCCGAACGCGCCGCCGGTGGCCGCGCCGAGGTAGAGCGAGGGGGTGAAGACGCCGCCGGTGCCGCCGGTGTTGAGCGTGAGCGAGGTCGCCAGGATCTTGCCGGCGGCGAGGAGCGCCAGCGTGGGGAAGGCCATGCGGCCGAAGACGTCGAGGCGGACGGCGAGGTGGCCGTAGCCGACGAGCGCGCCGCCGGAGAGGAGCACGAGGCCGCCGACGAGGGCGCCGCCGAGCCACGGGAGGAGCGCGCGGGGGATCGGCAGGCGGTGGACGAGCGGGCCGGTGCGCAGGTAGGTGCGCACGAAGACGGCGCCCACGACGCCGCCCACGACGCCGAGCAGCGGATAGAAGACGAGCAGCTCCCAGGTGAGGCCGTAGCCGTAGGGGTGCGGGATCGGGAACGACGGGTGGTTGCCGAAGAAGGCGCGCGAGATCACCGCCGCCAGCACGCTGGCCACGACCACGGGCGGGAAGGAGCCGACGGAGAAGTCGCCGAGGATCTCCTCGAGGGCGAAGAACGCGCCGGCGATCGGGGCGTTGAACGACGCCGAGATGCCGGCGGCGGCACCGGCGCCGACCAGGATCTTGATGCGGTTCGGGTCGAAGCGGAACATCCGGCCGAGGAAGCCGCCGACGGTGGCGCCGAGGACGGCGACGGGGCCTTCGCTGCCGGCGGAGCCGCCGCCGCCGAGCGTGACGGCGGAGGCGGCGGCCTGGACGAGGCCGGGGCGGGTGGGCACGTCGCCGCCGCGCCGCGCGACGGCGAGCTGGACGTACGGCACGTTCATGGCCTCGGGCGTGCCGCCGACGCGGCGCACGAGGTACCAGGCGAGCGCGAAGCCGGCGCCGGTCAGGATCGGCCGGTAATACGGCACGGCCAGCCAGGGGACGAACGTGACGGGCCAGCGGTAGAGGACGAAGTACGCGACGTCGATCAGCTTGAAGAAGACGACGACGGCGAGCGCGCCCGCGATGCCGACGGCGAGCGCGAAGCCGAGGAGGATCGTGTTCTCGTCGAGTTGGAGGCGGTTGAACCGCTCGACGGCGACGGCCCAACCGCGGCGCGCCTCGCGCACCGGGTGCGCGGCGTGCATCCGCGTGGCCCGTAGTCGGGCGCGGAGCGGCCGGCGACGGGGCGCGGCCGCGTCGCCGGCGCGGCGCTTCTCGATCTCACCCAGCTCGTTCAATAGCCCCACTCCCGGAAGAGAAAGAAGCCGTTGATGCGGCGGAGCGACTGCGCCTGGTCGGTGGCCGGCGCGGAGTTCGGGTAGCGCGAGAGCCAGTCCTCGCTGAAGAACTCGCTGGTCCAGGTGGGCCGGAAGCGCCACTGGAGCCGGACGCCGGTGCTGCGGCGCGCGTCCGTGGTGATGCGGAGCGGCTGCGAGAACGACAGGAACAGCCGGTCGGACAGGTACCAGCCGGCCTCGAGGCGCGTGCGGTCGAGGAAGCTCTCGAAGAGGCTGCTCCCCGCGCCGAGGTCGGGCTGGGCGACTTCGGCCGCGGTGAGCGAGACGTAGTCGAAGCCGAGGTTGCGCGCGAAGTCCTCGATCCCGCTCGTGGCGTAGCCGTAGAGGCTGCCCTCCAGGAGGCCGCTCGCCGCCTTGGTCACGCCCTTCTGGCTGGCCGAGAGCTGGTACGTCGGCCGGCCGAACAGCAGGTAGCTCACCAGGTCGGACTCGCCGATGTTGGGGCGATCCTCGCTGGTCAGGCGCACGCGCGGGGTCTCGAGCGTGCCGGTGACCAGCGCCTGGATGTCGAAGTTGTCCTCGGCGCCGCGGACGCGGTACGTCGCCGTGAAGTTCAGGTTCGGGTCGAGGCCGGGCGTGCCGGGGAACTCGACGGTCCCGCGCGCGATGTCGAACCGGCGGCCGTAGAGCTGGTAGGTGCCGCGGACGGCGCTCAGCGAGCCGGTCAGGCGGAGGTAGTCGTCCCGCCGGCGGTAGGTGACGGCGACGCCGCCCGCGAGCTGGACGTTGAGGTCGCGGCTGCGCAGCCAGGCCTCGCGGCCGACGTCCACGGTGAAGGAGTCGACGGCGAGGTTCCTCAAGAAGTCGCTCTCCATGAGCGTCGGCAGGAAGCGCTTCGTCGAGACGAGCGTCGTGTCGACGACGTCGAAGAGGAGCGGGTCGTCGAGGGCGACGATCTGGTAGCGGCGCCAGATCTCGTCGAGGTACATGGCGCCGCGGTCGACCGTCAAGCGGCCGGACAGCCGCGGGGCGCGGAAGCGGCCGCCGAGGCGCACGTCGCCGCTGGCGGTGACGTCGACGTCGCGGCGGCGGGCGGCGAGGAAGTCCTCCAGTGCGACCGTGAGGTCGAGGCGCGGGTTCGTCCAGCTCGAGCCGAGGTCGATCGAGCCGGTGGCGTGCGCGCGGCCGCCGGAGCGGGCGACGACGTCGATGCCGATCTCCCCCACGCCGTCCATGCGGAAGCTCCCCTCGACATCCTCGTAGCGGAGCCCGGCGGCGTCGACCATGAAGGCGCCGTTGCGCAGGTCGAAGCGCCCGTCGAAGCGTGGGTTGCGCAGCGTGCCGCGCACGCTGACCTGGCCGTCGACGCGGCCGCTGGTCCCGCTGATGCCGCTCGCCAGTGCGGTGAGGAGCGAGGCGGGCATGCTGTCGGCGCGGAGCGTGTAGCGGAGCGGCTCGTCGGGCGCGCGCTCGCGGACCGGCGCCAGGCTCAGGTCCACGGGGATGAGGCCGCTGCCGGAGAAGACCTGCGCGCCGCCGACCTTGCCCTGCGCCTCGAGGTCGAGGCGGCGCGAGGCGTAACCGAGCTGGGCGTCGAGGTGGTCGAGCTCGACGTCGCCCCAGCGGATGCGGTCGCCGGAGAGCTCGCCCTGCACCTCGGGCGCGCGGGCGCTGCCGTGGACCTGGAGCCGGCCGGTGAAGATGCCGTCCCCGGGGGGCGTGGCGGTGGCCAGGCCGAGGAGGTCGGCGAGCGGCGCCTGGTGCAGATCGACGTGGAAGTCGACGGGGACGTCGGGGCTGGACGCGTTGAGCCAGGCGAGGCGGCCGGCGACGCGGAGGTCGCCGCCGCCGGCGCGGGCGAGGCTGAGGGAGTCGACGTCGAGGACGCCGCCGGCGCGGTGGAAGTGGACCGGCGCGGCGAGCCTCCAGGTGGCGGCGCCGCTGCCGAACTGTAGCTCGTCGACGGTGCCGTCAAGGGCGTCGCGGTCACGGCGGAACTCGCCGGCGAGGCGGACGTCGCCGCCGGCGGGGTCGGCGGCGGTGAGGCGGACGCGGCCGGCGGGCGCGTCGTAGCGGGCGTCGAGCGCGAGGCCGGCCAAGAGGCGGGGCCCGAGGCGGACGGAGTCGGCGCGGGCCTCGAGCGAGAGGCGCGGCTGCTTGCCGAGAAGGCCGGCGCCGGTGAGCCGCACGCGCGCCGAGTCGGCGCGGGCGGCGGCGAGCTCGAGGCGCGCGGCCGTCGCCTCCGCGTCGACGTCGAAGCTGGACAGGCCGCCGGTGAGCGACGCGGTGACGCCGAGCGTCCCGGCGAAGCGCCGCTCGTCGGCGACGCCGGGCGCGGTGTCGGGGAAGAGGAACGGCTGGAGCGCGCCGAGCGAATCGGCGACGACGCGGACGTCGAGGCGGCCGGTGCGGCCGGGCGCAAGGCCGAACGTGCCGGCGGCGGTGAGCCCACCGGCGGGCGTCGTGAGCCGGAGCGTGTCGACGGTCGCGACGCCGCCGCGCACGCGGCCGACGAACGTGCCGCCCCGGAGCGGCACCGGGCCGACGCGGGCGCTGTCGAGGTCCAACCGCAGGGCGGCATCGGCGGCCTCGAGCCCCGCGCCGGCGCCGTCGACGGCGTAGCGGCCGGAGACGGTCGTGGGCGGCGCGCCGTCGACGAGGCGGTCGAGGCGGAGCGCGTCGAGGCGCCCTTCGACGCGGTAGCCGGGCCGCTTGGCGGTCAGGTCGAAGCGGCCGGTCAGCGTGAGGTGGCCGGCGCGCGACTCGAGGTCGGCGCCGACACGCAGGTCGCGGAGCGAGCCCTGCACCTCGACGGGCCCGGCGACGCCGCCCTCGAGCCGGGCCAGCGCGGGGAACGACTCTGCGAGCGCGCTCAGCTCAAGGGGCAGGGCGTTGAGCTTCAGGTCGAAGCTGGACCGCTCGCGCGACCAGGCGACGGTGCCGGCGCCCTCGATGCGGGACGCCGGGTGGCCAGGCACGGTGTGCTGGAGCGCGGCCACGAGCCGGACGGACCGGTCCAGTCGACCGTTCGCCTCGACGCGGCCGCTCACGGCGCCGGTCAGCCGGAGGTCGGGGTCGAAGCGCGAGAGGAGCCGGAGGTCGAGGTCGGCGACGTCGACGCGCAAGCCCTGGGCGGCGAGGGGCCCACGCAGATCGAGCGTGCCGCTCCAGCGGGCGGTGGTCTCGGTCGCGCCGCGGGCGAGGCGCACGTCGCCGCGCGTGGTGAGCGCGGACACGGGCCCCTCCACGATGACCGTGCCGACCATGAGCCCGTCGACCGGGAGCCCGTTGGGGAGCATGCTCGAGATGACCTTCAGGTCGATCGGCGAGGCGCGCAGCTTGACCTGCGTGAAGTAGAGCGTATCCCCGGTCACGATGCCGAAGGAGCCGGCCACCTGGGTGCCGGGCGCCGTCAGGTGCGCGTCCGTGACCATCCAGAGCGTGCCGCGGGGGACTGTCTTGAAGTGGAGGTCGAGCGAGCCGCCGCCCTCCGTCGGGAGGCGCGGGTAGAGCCACTGGAGATCGCGGAACGCGACGCGCTCGCCGTCGACCTTCACGTCGTAGGCGTTCTCCGGCTCGCGGATGACGACGCGCCCGACGATGGCGGCGCGGGTGTCGGGGAGCCGCACGTTGGGTGCGTCGAAGGAGACGATGGAGTCGCGCGTGACGATCTGACCGCGCAGGTCGCGGAGGTCGAACGGCGTGTCGTAGACGTAGCCGCGCGTGGCGAGCCGGGCGACCTGGACGAGCTTGCCCTCCTCGTCCGGCTTTTCCCAGATGACGCGCGGGAAGGCGCCCTCCACGTGCTCGAACCGATACATGCGCTGGATCCCGCGCGGCGTCCGGCGGATGAGCAAGCGCGCGGTGTCCGCGGGCTGGATCGGCGTGGGCTGCGTGTACGGGTACGCGACGACGGCGCGGCCGTCGTGGACGCGCACGTCGGTGATCAGGATCAGCTTCCGCGGGCCGGGCGGCGCACCCGTCGTGTCCGCGAAGATCCGCTCGTAGTTCCAGGCGGTGTCGCCCGGCTCCTTGGCGATGTAGATGGCCGGCCGCCACACCTCGACGTGGTCGAGGATGAGCCGGCGGCCGATCAGGTTGCGCCAGTCGTAGCGGACGACGGCGCTGTCGGCGGTCAGGAACGGCGCGCCGCTCGCGTCGGTGATCGAGAGGTCGGCGACGCGCACCCCGCCCAGCAGGCTGCCGCTCTGGATGCGGCCGACGTGCAGCCGGCCCTGAATCCCCTTCTGGAGGTACCGGATGGCGTAGGCGCCGACGTGGGTCACGCCCCACGGCGTGCGCGTGAGCACGAAGAGCGCGGCGGCGGCGATCGCCAACGCGATCAGGATCCCGATCAGGAACGAGCCGCCGATCCGGCCGACGCGCCTCACGTCAGAACGCCTGTCCGATGGAGAAGTGGAGCTGCAGCCGGTCCAGGAACCCCCCGTAGGGCTGCCAGGTGTGGGGCGCGGCGAAGGCGTGCAGCTTGTTCAGCTCGCAGTAGTCCGTCGACGTGGTGCCGGCCGGCGCCTCGACGCACCGGGTGTCGCCGGTCGCTGGATCGGTGGCGCGCACCCCCACGCCGCTCGACAGGACAGCCAGGCGTTCGGCGCCCTGCGGGTTGAAGCCGATGTCGACGCGGATCGGCCCGATCGCGCTGAAATATCGCACGCCGAAGCCGGGCGTCCAGACGAGGCTGCCGAGGCGGGCGGCGCCGGCGCGCGCCCAGACCTGGCCGACGTCGACGAAGGCGGCGCCCCGCAGCTTCTCGAAGCCGAGCGGGAAGCGCAGCTCGGCGTTCCCCTCGAGGACGGCCGAGCCGCCGACGGGGTGTGGATCGAAGTCGGAGGCGGGCAGACGGCTGACGTCGCATGTGCCCGCGTTGATCTCGACGAGCGAGCAGAGCGGCACGCCGTGCTCGTCGGGCTGCGTCAGGGTCCGTGCGGGGTCGTGGACGGTCAGCACCTTGGGCCCGAGGCGGTACTGCGCGAAGCCGCGGACGCTGTTGGGGCCGCCCGCGAAGAAGCGCTTCTGCGGGTGCAGCCCGAGCAGGTCCTGGTCCGTGGGCTCACCGAGCGCGCGCGCCCAGCCCGGGCGGATGCGCGTGGCGAGCACGAGCCCTGGGGAGAGCCGACGGTACTCGGAGAGTTCGCCGACCAGGCGCAGGTATGAAAACTCCGAGCCAGTGGCGCGGCCGGCGAGCTCGCCCTCGAGCCGCACGATCGAGCCGCGCGTCGGCGCGAAGAGCGAGTTCGAGCGGTCGCGCGCGAAGCCGATGGTGAGCGGAGCCAGGCGGTGCGCGGAGGAGAGCACCTGGATGTCGCTCAGCTCGCAGGCGACCAGCCGCGTGCAGAAGTAGAGGTCGCCCTGGTCGGCCCGGAGCCGCGTCAGCTCCATGCGGTAGCCGAGCGAGGCGGTGGCGCCGGTGCCGACGGCGCGACTCAGCGTGAGGTAGCCGCCGCGGCCCTCGCGGATGTAGACGCCGGGGATGCTGCGCCGCTCGAGGAAGAGGCCGGCGCCGAAGGTGTTGAGCGGCGAGAAGAACCAGGGCTGGACGAAGTCGACGCCGAGCGAGCCGGTGAGGTCGCCGTAGTCGCCGGGCTGGGCGGCGAAGCCCGGCAGCTCGCCGAGCTGCGAGGCGAGCACGTTCGAGATCTGGCCGCGCACCTCGAGGCGGCGGCCGCCGCCCAGGAAGTTGCGGCTGGTCCAGCGGCCCTCGGCGTTGATCGCCTCAACGTTGTTGATGCCGACGCCGACGCGCACGCGGTGCAGGTCGCCCTCGGTCACGCTGACGGTGACGGGGACGAGCGTATCGGGCTGCGCGTCCAGGTCGGCGCCGACCTCGACGTGCCGGAACGCCTCGAGCGAGAACAGGTTGCGCTGGCTGCGCAGCAGGGCGGCCTCGCTGTAGACGTCGCCCGGCCGGACCGTGAGCATGCGGCGCACGACGGCCGGCGAGATGTGCGTCGCGCCGACGACCTGGATCGTGTCGAAGCGGGCGCGGCCGCCCGGCGCGACCTCGTACTGCACCCGGGCGGTGTGGCCGGGATCCTGGGGGATGTCGTAGCCGCCGAAGACCTCGGCGTGGGCGTAGCCGCGGTTGCGCAGGCGGGCGCGGATGGTATCGCGCGTGGCCTCGTAGGCGAGCATGTTGAGCGGCTCGCCGACGCGCAGCGGGAGGTCGCCGAGGGCGGGCGGCGCCTGGAGCGTATCGGCGCCGAGGATCTCGAGGGCGGCGACGCGGACCGGTTGCCCCTCGTCGACGGTGATGACGACGTGGACGCCGCCCTCCGCGGGACGCGCGGCCGCGCCGATACGGGCGTCGCGGTAGCCGCGCTGGTAGTAGAAGAGGCGGAGCCGGATGGCGTCCGCGCGGAGCATGTCCGGGTCGAACGGCTGGCGATGGAGCGCGAGGCCGAACGGGCAGAGGACGGCGAGGACGGAGCCGCCGCACGTGCCCGCCGTCGTCTCGATGGCCGTGCGGAGCTGTGCCGGCGTGAAGGCGTGGACGCCCTCGAAGGTGAGGCCGACGACGTCCCGGCCGCGCAGCCGGAGGTCGACGTCGATCGTGTCGGCGCGCTGCGCCGCGGCCGGCGTGGCCACAGCCGCGAGGAGCGCCGCCAGCAGCAGCGCCCGGGGCCGGCCGCTCGGCCGCGGGGCCTGGGATCTCATCGGCTCAGCCCCGCTCCGGGCGCCCGTGCGCGCCGAGGAGGTCCGCATCGTCGGCGGCGCCCACGCGGCCGGTCAGCCAACCGCGCCCGCCGCGCGGGAAGATGTGCCGACCGACGGGGGCGAAGCCGTCCAGCTCGTCGAAGTACATGTAGTGCGTGATCCGGATGACCTCGTCGCCGATCCGGATCAGGTTGAAGGAGTTCTTCTCCCGCTCGCGCGCGCGGCCGCGGCGCGAGGTGGTGGTGCCGCACTGCACGATGATCACTCCATGGTCCCGCTCGCGGCCGGGATAGACGTCGAGCGAGTTGCCGATATAGCCGCGGTGGAGATGCCCGCCGAGGACCAGATCCACGTTCAACCGCGTGAAGCAGTCCATGGCGCGCTTCGCCTTCGGCATGACCTGCCCGCCCTCGTAATCGGGCGCCGGCGCAAAATGGTGGTGCGCGACGACGATCCGCGGCACGCCCGGCGGCGCGTCCGCAAACGCCCGTTCCGCGAAGCGGAGCTGCGAGCGGCCGATCCGGCCGTTCGTGATCGTGCGGTGCGGCGCCGTCGAGTTCAGCTCCACGATGACGCAGTCGTCGCGACGGAGCACGGCGTCGAGATCGGGGCTGATGTACTTCCGATACAGCGCGTAGGGCGAGAAGATCCGCTCGCGCAGCCGATAGAGCGGCACATCGTGGTTGCCGGGGGTGACGACGAGCGGCACGCGCGGCAGCCGGTCGAGGAAGGCGCGCGCCTCGGCGAACTGCTCCGGCCGCGCGCGCTGCGTGAAGTCGCCGCTGGCGACGATGATGTCCGGCTCGAGGGCGGCGGCCGCCTCGAGCAGCGCCTCCCCGACCCTGGGCACGAACGGTGGACCGAAGTGGAGGTCGGAGCAGTGCAACAGCGTGAGCATCAGCGGGCGAGTCCCGGGAACGGCAGGTCGGCGCGGGCGGTGACGTCGAGCGGCGCGAGGTGGCCGGCCTCGTAGTGGAAGAGCGCCGCGCGCGCGATCATGGCGCCGTTGTCCGTGGCCAGCCGGGGCGTGGGGTGGAAGAGCCGGCCGCCCTCGCCGAGGGCCTCGGCGAGGCCGCGGCGGAGCGCGCGACTCGCGGCCACACCGCCGCCGATCAGGACGCGCCGGCACCCCTTCTCCTCGACGGCGCGCATCGTCTTGGCGACGAGCACGTCGACGACGGCGGCCTGGAACGACGCCGCGAGGTTCGGGACCTCGGACGGGAGGCGCCCGGCGGCCTCCAGCTCCCGGACGCGCGTGAGCACGGCGGTCTTCAGCCCGCTGAAGGAGAAGTCGTAGTAGTCGGCGTCGCCGGGGCGCTGGTTCGCGGCGAGCATCGCGCGCGGGAAGCGGTAGGCCCGCGGGTCGCCCTCCGCCGCGACGCGCTGGATCACCGGCCCGCCCGGGTAGCCGAGCCCCAGGATCTTGGCGACCTTGTCGAACGCCTCGCCCGCCGCGTCGTCGCGCGTCTCGCCGAGCAGCTCGTAGCGCCCCCACTCGGGCACCCAGAGGAGGAGCGTGTGCCCGCCAGAGACGAGGAGGGCGACGAACGGCGGCTGCGCCTCCGGGTCCTCGATCGAGGGCGCGAAGAGGTGCCCCTCCATGTGGTGCACCGCGATCAGCGGCTTGCCCAGCGCGTAGGCGACGCACTTCGCCCAGGTCAGCCCGACGAGGAGCGCGCCGATGAGGCCCGGGCCGGCGGTGGCGGCCACGACGTCGACGTCGGCCAGCGCGATGCCGGCCTCGGCAAGCGCTGCGTCGACGACCTCGTCGATGACGCGCAGGTGGGCGCGGGACGCCAGCTCGGGGACGACGCCGCCATACAGCTCGTGCACGTCCTGCGAGAGGATGCGGTGGCCGAGGAGGCCGGTCTCCCCGCGCAGGACGGCGGCGGAGGTCTCGTCGCACGAGGTCTCGATCCCGAGGACGACGGGCGTCATGGACGGAGCGTCGCCGGGGCGGTGTCGGTGACGAGCGGCGCGGCGGTCGTGTCGACGAGCCCGACCGGCACGGTCACGCGCACGTGGAGCGGCGCGACGAGCAGCCCGAGGTTCGAGGTGTCGACGCCGACGCGGAGCGTGGTCGTGTCGCGGAGGTGGGCCAGGTCGAGCGCCGGGAGGCGGATCGAGTCGACCTGCGCGAGCCGGCGCGCCGGGCCGCTCACGCGGACGAACGCCGGGTCGATCACGATGCGCCCGGTGAGCGCGTGCCCGGGCGGCAACTTGCCGCGCATCGGCAACGCGAGCGGCACGAGGCGCGCGGCGACGCGGTCGAAGACGAGCCGCACGGTGCTCGGCCGGACGTCGTCGACGCGGGTGCGCGAGAGCGCGCCGGAGATCTGCACCCAGCCGGAGCGGAGCACGGTCACGTCGACCGAGTCCTGGACCTCCGCGACCGGCACGACGATGCGCGGGCGCTCCGTGGCCAGCCGGGCCACCTCGCGCACCGGCCCGGTGAAGGAGACCGAGACCTCCGGCGGCGTCGGCGGCGCGGCCAGCTCCCAGGCCGGATCGCGCAGGCTGACCTGCACCGGCACGGCGGGCACGATGACGGTCGTCAGCTCGTCCGCCTTGACCAGGCTCCACAGGAGCACGGCCAGACCGAGCGCCGCCAGCTTCAACGACCAGTCCCGGATCAGCCACTCACCGATGCGCCGCACGCCTAGTCCTCCAGCAGCCGCTCGATCTGGGCGCGGAACGGCGGCTCGTCCCACGCTCGTGCGCCGATCTCCATGCGCACGACGCGCCCCTGCTTGTCGATGACGTAGCTCGTGGGGAGCCCCGGGAAACCGTACAGCTCCGCGAGGCGGCCGGCGGGATCCAGCAAGACGGGGAACGTGAGGCCCATCGAGGCGACGTACTCCCGGACCGGCCCGGCGACCGCACCGGTCAGCGGCCCGCCGATCGTGGGGAGCTCGTCCTGGCTCACGGCGAGGACCACGAACCCGCGCCCGCGGAGCGCGTCGTACAGCCGCTGGAGCGCCGGCATCTCCTCGCGGCAGGGCCGGCACCACGTGGCCCAGGCGTTGAGGAGCACGACCCGGCCGCGCAGCGACCGAAGCGACACCGTGTCGCCGTTCAGGCTGGGGAACGCGAAGTCCGGGGCGTGGCTCCCCGAGGCCACCGTTCCGCGCGAACGGTGCAGCCAACCGAGGACGACGACGACCGCGATCGCGGCGACGACGGCTCCCCGGGCGAGCGAGGCCTTCCCTCCATCCGTCATGGTCCGCGCGGAGTTATAGCACGCTCTCGGCCGAGGGTTCCGTCAGTGGATCGTGTCCGGCGGCGTGGCCGGGCGCGCCGGCACGCCGAGCGGCGTCGGCACGGGGTTCGGCGGCACGCCGGCCGGCACGCCGAGCGTATCCACCGGCGCGAGCGTGTCCTGGGGCTGCGGCGGCGGGCCGGCGCTGACGAACAGCTCCACCTCCTGCGGCAGTTCGTACGGCACCTCCGCCCGCGGCTCGGTCCGGGTGACGGTGCCGGCCGGCGCGAAGGCCGAATCGACCCGCGGCACGACGCGGAAGCCGAGGCTCTCGAGCAGCGCCTGCGCGCGCGCCGCGCTCATGCCGACGACGTCCGGCAGCGTGGCCTGCGCCGGGCCCGTGCTGACCGCGACCCGCACCGCCTCGCCCGGCGGAAGCTGCTGCCCGGGGAGCGGATCCTGGGCGACGACCACGCCGGGCGGCGCGTCCGGGTCGGGCAGCGGCGTGGCCTCGCCCAGGCGCAGTTGCACCCGCGCCAGCGCCTGCGCCGCGAACGCGCTGTCCTGCCCGACCAGCTTCGGCACGGCCACGCCGCGCGTCGTCGCCTCCGGCGCCGGGAAGAGCACGAAGACGGCGACGGCGTAGCCGAGGCCGAAGGCGGCGGCCGCCGCGGCTATGGCCATGCCCACCATCCGGCGCCATCGTGGCCGCGGGGGGGCCACCGTCGCCCGCGCGGGACGCGGGCGCCGCATCGCGTCCTGGAGCATCCCCATCAGCGCCGCCTCCGGAGCCGCGCGGCGAACGCGCCATCCACGCCGACGCGCTGCGGCAGCACGAGCAGCCGCCCGGCCGCGTCCAGCAGGCGCGGGTCGATCCCCGCCGGCGCGGCCGCCGGCTCGAATTCCGGGTGGGCCGACAGGAACGCCTCCATCTGGTCCTCGTTCTCCTCCGGCTCGAGGGAGCAGGTCGCATACACCAGCAACCCGCCGGGCCTGACGATCGTCGCCGCCGCCTCCAGGATCTCCGCCTGGAGCGCGGCGAGCAGCGCCGGATCCTCCGGCCGCAGCCGCCATTTGCCGTCGGGGTGGCGGCGCAGCGTGCCGGTGCCGGTGCACGGTGCGTCGACCAGCACGACGTCGACCGGACGGAACGGCGGCACGCGCGCGTCGGCGACGACCGGCCCGAGCGGCAGCGGCCCGACCCGGGCGGCGTTCTCGCGCACGCGGGCGAGGCGAGCGAGCGACAGGTCCGCGGCCACGACGTAGCGCGCACGCTCCGCCAGCGCGACCGCCTTGCCGCCCGGCGCCGCGCAGACGTCGGCGACGATCGCACCGGGCGGCACGTCGGCGTAGCGCACGACCAGCGACGCCGCCGGATCCTGCACGACCGACGGGACCGCGGCCAGCGCCTGCAACGCAGTGGCGGGCGGCGCGACACGGAGCGCGTCGGGCGCGAACGTCACGCGCGCCGCCTCGATGCCGGCGGCGCCGAGCGTCGCCAGTGCGGCGCCGGTTCCCTCCCCGACCGGCCGGACGAACAGCTCCGGGCGCGTGTTGTCCGCCTCGACGAGCGCGCGGGCCTCGTCCACGCCGAAGCGCGCGACCCACCGCTCGACCAGCCAGCGCGGGTGCGAGCCCCAGGTCGCGAGGTAGCCGACGGGATCGGCGCTCGGGTCCGGGAAGCGGATCTCGCTGCCCCGCCGCCGCAGCGCCTGGAGCACGCCGTTCACCAGCCGGCCGGCCCCGATGCCCCGCGCGCGCTTGGCCAGCTCGACCGCCTGCGAGACCGCCGCGTAGGCGGGCACGCTCCCCATCTCGAGGAGCTGATACGCGCCGAGCCGGAGGATGTCGCGGACGTCCGGATCGAGCGAATCGAGCCCGCGCCGAACGAGCGCATCCAGCATGTAGTCGAGCCGGCCACGGAGCCGCACCGTGCCGTACACCAGCTCCTGCACCCACGCCCGCTCGCGCGCCGGCACGCCCTCGACGGCGGCGGCCAGCGCGCGGTCCAGCAGCTCGCCGCGGCGCTGCGCCCGGAGCGCGTCGAGCGCCGCCAGGCGGGCCGGCGTGACCGTCACTCCAGCATGCCCGCGGTCGGCGACGACGGCACCGCCACCTCCCGCCGCGGCATCCGCCCCGCCAGGTAGGCCTGCCGCCCCGCCTCGACCGCCAGCCTCATGGCCCGCGCCATCCGCACCGGATCGCGCGCCTCCGCGATCGCGGTGTTCATCAGGATGCCGTCCACGCCCTGCTCCATGGTGATGCACGCGTCCGAGGCGGTGCCCACGCCCGCGTCGACGATGACCGGCACCGAGAGGCGGCTCTTGATCTCCCGGACGTAGTAGGGGTTCACCAACCCCAGCCCGCTGCCGATCGGCGACGCCAGCGGCATGACCGCCGCGCAGCCGACGTCCTCGAGACGCATCGCCGTGACCACGTCCTCGTTCGTGTACGCGAGCACCGTGAATCCCTCGGCGACGAGCTGCTTGGCCGCCTCCAGCGTGGCCGTCGTGTCCGGAAGCAGCGTGCGCGGGTCGCCGATCACCTCGAGCTTGACCCAGTCGCTCAGGCCGGCGGCGCGAGCGAGGCGCGCGTAGCGCACCGCCTCCTCCGCGCTGAAGCACCCGGCCGTATTCGGCAGGAGGAGGATGCGCTGCGGGTCGAGGTAGTGGAGGATCCCCTCCTCCGCGCTACGATCGAGGTTGACCCGGCGCACCGCGACCGTAACCATCGCGGCGCCGGAAGCCTCGATCGCCCGCAGCATCTCCTCGTTGCTGCGGTATTTCCCCGTCCCCACGATCAGGCGCGAGGGCAGCTCGCGCCCCGCGATCGTGAGCGGCACGTCGGCCTGTGTGACTACCGTGGTGCTCATCCCAGCTCCTCAGGAATGCGGGGTTCGGCCGGCCCGCCCACGGCGTCCACATGCCGCGGCCGACCGGCCCCAACTCGCGCCTGGCCCCGCCCGCGCGGAGCCCAGACGCGGCCCCACCGGCCCGGCCCCCCCCGCGCCCCAGCCCCC
>JADGGV010000548.1 GCA_019689775.1 Gemmatimonadota bacterium | reverse complement strand
ACGGACATGGCCGCCGCGCTCCAGATGGTGCAGGCGCGGGTCAACCAGGCGTCGACGGAGCTGCCGCCCGGGCTCGACATCCAGGTCGAGCGCATGCTCCCCTCCTCCTTCCCGATCCTCACCTACGAGGTCACCGGCGCCGACCCGGCGCAGCTCTACGACCTCGCGTTCTACCAGATCCGCCCGGCGCTCGCCGGCATCCCCGGCGTCGGCCGCATCGACGTGCAGGGGAGCGAGATCCACCAGGTCGAGGTCGTCGCCGATCCCGGCCGGCTCGCGACCGCCGGCCTCGGCTACCGCGACCTGGCGACGGCGATCCGCGACGCGCTCGGCGTCTCCGCCGTCGGCCGCGTCGAGCGCGACTACAAGCAGTTCCTCGTGCTCAGCGACCGCGAGGCGCACACGTCCGAGGACGTCGGCAACGTCGTCCTCCGCGGCGGGCTCCGCGTCCGCGACGTCGCCACCGTGCGCATGGGCACCGAGGACCGCGTCCGCCTCATCCGCGGCGACGGCGGCCCCGCCGCGCTCGTCAACATCTCGCGCCAGCCCGGCGGCAACACGCTCGCCCTCGCCGACAGCGCCGACGCCATCGTCGCCTCGCTCCAGCGGACGCTGCCGCCCGGCGTCCGCATCAAGGCCGTCTACGACCAGGCCGAGCTCGTGCGCGACGCCGTCCGCTCCGTCCGCGACGCCATGATCGTCGGCGCCGTCCTCGCCGTCGTCGTGCTCCTCGTCTTCCTGCGCCACGGCCGCATCACCGCGATCAGCGCCGCCTCGATCCCGCTCACGATGGCCATCACGATCCTCGTGATGAAGCTCCTCGGCGCGACGGTCAACCTCATGACGCTCGGCGGCATGGCCATCGCCATCGGCCTCGTCATCGACGACGCCGTCGTCGTCACCGAGAACATCGCCCGCCACCTCGCGCTCACCCGCGACCGCCACATCGCCATCCGCGACGCCGTCGCCGAGCTGGTCTGGCCCGTCACCACGTCCACGCTCACCACCGTCGTCGTCTTCCTCCCGCTCGGCCTGCTCACGGGCGTCGTCGGCCAGTTCTTCGCCGCGCTCTCGCTCACGCTCGTCGTCGCCGTGCTCGTCTCGCTCGGCCTCGCGCTCGCGCTCGTGCCGCTCCTCGCCGACCAGTTCGTCGAGGCGACGGACGCCGAGCCGGCGCCGGCGGCGGCCGCCCACCTCCCGGCTCCGAGCGCCGAAGGCATGGCGGCGGCCGCGGCGACGACGACCACGCCGGCGCCGCCGCCCCGCGGGCGCGGCCTCCTCGAGCGCATCGGCCGCGCGCTCGACCGGCTCTCCGACCGCTACGAGGACACGCTCGGCCGCGTGCTCCGCCACCCGAAGCGGCTCGCGCTCGTCGCCGTCGCGCTCGCCCTCGCCGGCATCCTCGTGCAGCACTTCGTCGGCACCGGCTTCCTCCCCGTCATGGACGAGGGCGCCTTCGTGCTCGACTACCTCACGCCGACCGGCACCGCGCTCGCCGAGACCGACCGCCAGCTCCGCATCGTCGAGCAGATCCTGCTGAGCACGCCCGAGATCACGGCCACCGCGCGCCGCACCGGCGCGGAGATGGGGCTCTTCGCGACCGAGCAGAACACCGGCGACATCGTCGCCCGCCTCAAGCCCCGCTCCAAGCGCTCCCGCGACATCTTCGCCGTGATCGAGGACGTGCGCGGCCGCATCGAGACCGCACTGCCGCGCCTCCAGATCGAGTTCATCCAGGTCCTGACGGACGTCATCAACGACCTGGCCGGCAGCGCCAGCCCCGTCGAGGTCAAGCTCTTCGGCGACCGCCTCGACCAGCTCCGCGCCTACGCGCTCCGCCTCGCGCCGCGCATCGAGAGGATCAACGGCATCGTCGACGTCAACAGCGGCGTGCCCGACCCCGCGCCCGACCTGGAGATGCGTGTCGACGCCGCCGCCGCCGGGAAGATCGGCCTCACCCCCGGCGACGTCGCCGACCAGGTCGGCGCCGCGCTCCTCGGCGCCGAATCGGGCGAGGTCCGCAGCGACGAGCGCACCGTGACGATCCGCGTGCGCGCCCCCGACGTCGTGCGCTACGACCCGCAGCGCCTCGGCGCCATCCCGATCTACGGCAAGAACGCGCCGAAGGCGACGCCGCTCGCCTCGCTCGCCTCGTTCCAGCCGAGCGAGTCGCCCGCCGAGCTGCTGCGCGAGAACCAGCGCCAGATGATCGAGATCACCGCCGGCGTCGAGGGCCGCTCCCTCGGCGCCGTGATCAAGGACGTGCGCGCCGCCATCGCCCACGAGCCGCCGCCGCCCGGCATCCGCCTCGTCCTCGGCGGCCAGTACGCCGGCCAGCAGGAGGCCTTCCGCAGCCTCCTCCTCGTCCTCGCGCTCGCCGCGCTCTGCGTCGTCGGCGTCATGCTCGTCCAGTTCGAGTCCTTCGTCGAGCCGCTCGTCATCCTCCTCGCCGCGCCGCTCTCCTTCGCCGGCGCCGCCGGACTCCTCCTCCTCACCCGCGTGCCCTTCAACGTCGCCTCCTTCATGGGCATGATCCTGCTCGTCGGCCTCGTCGTGAAAAACGGCATCATCCTCCTCGACTTCGCCCGCCACCGCATGCGCTCCCTGGGCGAGCCGCTCGAGCCCGCGATCCGCGCCGCCGCGCGCATCCGCCTCCGCCCCATCCTCATGACCACGCTCTGCACCCTCTTCGGCCTCCTCCCCCTCGCCCTCGGCCTCGGCGCCGGCAGCGAGATGCAGCGCCCCCTCGCCCTCGCCGTCATCGGCGGCCTCGCCCTCTCCACCCCCATCACGCTGTTCCTCGTGCCCGCGTTCGTCGTGGCGATCCGTGGCGGGGAGTGGCGGGT
>JADGGV010000547.1 GCA_019689775.1 Gemmatimonadota bacterium | reverse complement strand
TGGGTGTCGTGGGCTCGTTGATGTGTTTAAGAGACTGGGGGGGGGGGGCGCCGGGCGGGCGGCCCGCGGACGGGTTGGAACCTTCATCCGGAGGTGGGTGATGCACGCGTTCCGAGGCACGCTCGGTCTGGCGCTGGTCGCGGTGCTCGGCGGCGCCGGGGGCGTGAGCGCGCAGGCGACGGCGGCGCAGCCGGCCACGACGCAGGCGGCGACCGACGCGGCCAAGGAGGCGCCGGCGGCGCCGGAGGTCGGCGCGGTGGCGCCCGACTTCACGGCGCCGGCGGCGGATGCGAACGGGCCGCTGATGAAGCCGGTCACGCTCTCGTCGTACAAGGGGAAGGTCGTCGTGCTGGCGTTCTACCCCGGCGACCGTACCAGCGGGTGCACGGCCGAGCTGTCGAAGTTCCGCGACGAGTACGCGACGCTGTTCGGGGACGGCGTCGTCGTCCTGCCGATCTCGGTCGACGGGATCGACTCGCACGCGAGCTGGGCGAAGGACATGAAGTTCCCGTTCGCGCTCGTCTCCGACCCCGACCAGTCGATCGGCAAGCTCTACGGCTCCGTCATCCCGGGGCGTAAGCTGAACGCGCGCACCGTGTTCGTGATCGGGAAGGACGGCCGGATCCGCTACCGCAACACGAAGTTCGGCGCGCTGAACGAGCAGGCCTACCAGGAGCTGGCGGCGGAGGTCGCGAAGGCGAAGGCGTGACGCGCACCGCGGCCGCGCGCATCGGCGAGGTCGAGGCACGCAGCGCGGCGTTCCGCAAGGAGCTGCGGCTCGCCGACCTCGTGCTGACCCAGATCCTCTACGTGGTCGGGTCGGCGTGGGTCGGCACCGCCGCCATGCTGGGCACCGCGCACCTCGCCTTCTGGCTTGCGGCGATCGCGCTGTTCTACCTGCCGCAGGCCGCGGTGGTGATCTACCTGAACCGGCTGCTCCCGCTGGAGGGTGGGCTCTACCAGTGGGCGACGCTGGCGCTCGGGGAGTTCGCGGGGTTCCTCGTCGCCTGGAACCTGTGGGCGTACACGATCCTGATCATGGCGACGTTCGCCGTCGTCGTCGCGACGAACCTGTCCTACCTGCTCGGGCCGGGCTTCGCGGCGGTGACGGGGGCGTGGTGGTACACCGGCGCGGTCAGCAGCGCCATGATCGCCGGGATCGCGCTGGTCACGCTCCTGGGGCTGCGCGTGGGGAAGTGGGTGCAGAACATCGGCGGCGCGGCGCAGATCCTGACGTTCGCGGCGCTCATCGCGATCCCGTTCATCGCGCTCTGGCGCGGCCGCATCCCGGCCTACCACCCGCTGGCCGCGTCCCTGCCGAAGGCGACGCCGCTCAACCTGAACATCTTCGGCAAGATGGCGCTGGGCGCGTTCAGCGGCTTCGAGTACGTCGCGATCCTGGCGGGCGAGTGCCGCAGCCCGGCACGCACGATCTCGCGCTCCGTCATCGTCGCCGCGCCGATCATCGCGCTCATGTTCATCCTGGGCACGAGCAGCGTGCTGGCGCTCGTTCCGCGCGACCACATCGACCTGGTCAGCCCGATCCCGCAGACGCTGTCGATCGGCTTCCAGGGGCTCGGCTTCGCGCGCATGGTCGTGCCGGCGCTGATTCTCCTGCTCGTGCTGCGCCAGCTCGGCAGCGCGACGCTCATCTTCGCCGGGACCACGCGCCTGCCGATGGTCGCCGGCTGGGACGGGCTCCTGCCGACGTGGTTCACACGGCTCGATCCGCGCTTCCGCACACCGCGCAACTCGATCCTCTTCGTGGCCGCGCTGACGCTCCTGCTCTCGCTCGCCGGCCAGGCCGGCGTCGGCATCCAGGAGGCGTTCCAATTGCTCGACAACGCCGCCGGCATCCTCTACGCCTTCACCTACCTCGCCCTCTTCGCGATCCCGCTCGTCGCGGCCGGCCGCCTGCCGCAACAGCCGCCGCTCTGGCTCCGCGCCGCCGCCGCCGCCGGCGTCGCCGTCAGCCTGCTCTACTCCGTGCTCTCGATCTTCCCGATCATCGACGTCGCGAGCTGGCAGCTCTTCGCCGCCAAGATCCTCGCGGTGCTCGTCGGCGCGAACCTGCTGGGCGTGGCGATCTACGCCGGCGGACGGCGGGCGGCGGGCGCGGGGCTGGAGGTGGTGGAGGGGTGAGAGCGAGAGCGAACCGGCTCAGGTGGGCGCCGGTTGACGCGCGGGCTTGCCACGATTCCGTGGGAGTCCATACATGTACGCCGTCGCAGCGCTCGTGCGCTGCCTATCCTCAACCATGGACGCAGCTATGACTGATACCGCAGCCGCAATGACCGAACGTATTCCCGACTTTGACGATCTGGAGATGGAACTGTCAGGTACGCGCCGTATCTTCGAGCGCGTGCCGGAGGAGCACTGGAGCTGGAAGCCGCACGAGAAGTCGATGCCGCTCGGCCGGATGGCGACGCACCTCGTCGAGGTGCTCGCGATCGCGGCGAGCACGGTGACGGAGGACCGGTACGACCTGGCGCAAGCGCACAAGCCGGATCCGGCCGGGCGCGAGGAGCTGCTGCGGCGCTTCGACGAGACGGCGGAGCGGCTGCTCGCCGGGGTGCGCGCCCTCGAGCCGGCGGCGTGGTCGCAGTCGTGGGCGCTCGTGCACGGCGAGCAGGTGGTGCGCAGCCTCCCCCGCGCGGCCGCGCTGCGCGTCATCGGGATCAACCATCACCTGCACCACCGCGGCCAGCTCGCGGTCTACCTGCGCCTCCTCGACGTGCCGGTCCCGGGGTTGTACGGCCCGTCGGCGGACGAGAAGTAGCGCGGGCGTGGGGGGGGGGGGGGCGGGCGGGCCCCCCCCCCCCCCCCCCCCCCCCGCCCCCCCGCCG
>JADGGV010000546.1 GCA_019689775.1 Gemmatimonadota bacterium | reverse complement strand
CCGCCGCACGCTCCCCCGCCCTGAGCCGCCCGCTCACTCCGTCCGCAGCGCCTCCGTCGGATCGACGCGCGCCGCGCGCAGCGCCGGGAGCCAGCTCGCCACGACGGCCACGGCGGCCAGGAGCGCGGCCACACCGGCGAAGACGAGCGGGTCGCGCGCGGACACGTTGAACAGGAGCGGCTGCACCCAGCGCGCCCCGGCGAGCGCGATGACGCAGCCGATGGCGATGCCGACCACGCCGATCCGCAGCCCCTGCCGCACCACGAGCCCGACCACGTCCCCGACCCGCGCGCCGAGCGCGACGCGCACGCCCAGCTCGTGCCGGCGCTGCGTCACATCGTAGGCGACGACGGCGAAGAGACCGACGGCGGCGAGCGCCAGCGCGAGGGCGCCGAACGCGACGAACATCGTGGCCCCGAGCCGCCACGAGCGCATCTCCTCGCCGACGACCTCGGCGAACGGCGTGACCGTCACGTACGCCGGCGCGGGCATCACGGGCTGGAGCAGGCGACGGATCCGCTCCGCCTGCGGCGCCGCTTCGCCGCGCGTGCGGACGAGCAGCCCCGTGCGGTCCGGGTTGAACTGCTCCGCGGACAGATAGTAGTACAGCTCCGGATCGTCGCTCAGGCTGTTGTTCTTGATGTTCTCGGCCACGCCGACGACGTACGTGCACGGCACCGTGTCCGCGGCGAGCTTCACGCATTGACCGATCGGATCCTGCTGCCCCGGCCAGAGCCGCCGCGCCATCGCCTCGCTCACGACCATCGCGCCGGGCGCGCCGGCGACGTCGCGCGCATCGATGCCGCGGCCACGCAGGATGCGCGTCCCCATCGTCGCGAAGTAGTCCGGCGTCACCGCGTTCAGGTCGAACTCGCCGAGCTGGCTCACCGAGTCGATCCCGGCCACGTGCAGCGGGATCGACCACACGCTCCAGAACGGGATGCTCGTGTTCAGCGCGGCGTGCTCCACGCCCGGGAGGCTCTGCGCCTTCTCCAGCAGCGCCCGGCGCAGCATCACGGCGTGGGCGCTGTCCAGATCGACGCCGCGCATGTTCAGCTCGACGACGAGGACCCGGTCCGCATCGTAGCCGAGCCGGAGCGTCTGGACGTTACGCAGGCTGCGCACGAACAGCCCCGCGCCGACAAGCAGCACGACGCAGAGCGCGCCCTGGAGCACGAGCAGACCGGTGCGCGTCCGCGACCGGCGGTAGCCGCCCTCGCGCACGCCCGCCTTCAGATCACTCACCAGGTCGACGCGCCGTGCCTGCCAGACCGGCGCGAGCCCGGTCAGCACGCCGCACGCGAGCGCCGCCACCGCCGCGAACAACAGCGTCCGCGGGTCGCCCAGCACGGTCGACTCCGCGCCCTTCGGCAGAATCACCGCGCGCAGCAACGAGCCGCCCCCGTGTGCGACGAGCATGCCCGCGGCGCCGCCGAGGAGCGCCAGCAGCACGCTCTCCGTCAGGAGCTGCGAGGCGAGCCGCCCGCGGCTCACGCCGAGCGCCAGCCGCACCGCGACCTCGCGCCGGCGCCGCAACGCGCGGGCGAGCAGCAGGTTGGCCACGTTCGCGCACGCGATCAGGAGGACGACGAGCGCCATCGCCGCGACGAGCTTGGCGACCTTCGCGAGGCTGCTCTGGTTCGGGCCGCGCTCGCTCAGGATCGACGCGACGATCGCGTGCGGGCGCGCGACCGTCGCCGGCGGAAGCCGCGGGCTCGATGCCTTCTCCGCCGCATAACTGCGCTGGAAGGCGTTCGTGAGGTCGGCCGTCGCGGCCTCGAGCGGGACGCCGGGCTTGCGCTGCACGATCATCGACGCCCACGTCCAGTGGTACGTCTTCCACCATTGTTCGTCGCGGAAGTCCGGGGCCGACGCCGCCCCGTACGCCGTGATCGGGACGTACGCCACCGGCGGCTGCTCGGGCCAGAGGCCGACGAAGCCGGCCGGCGCGACGCCGATGATCGTGTAGACCGTCGGGCCGATCTGCAGCGTCTGACCGAGCACGTCGCGGCGCCCGCCATAGCGCGTCCGCCACATCGCATGGCTGAGCACGGCGACCGGCGTTCCCGACGGCGGTGAATCCTCCTGCGCGCTGAAGTACCGGCCGAGCGCCGGCGGCGCGTCGAAGAACCCGAAGAAGCTCGCGCTGACCGCCGCGACCTGCATCTCGCGCGCATCCGCACCGACGCCGATGGCAAGCTTCCGCGCGGTGAACTCGGCCGTTCGCGAGAACGACTTCGTCCAGTTCGTGAGGTCCACGTAGCGCGCGTACTGAACGCCGCTGCTCGCGCGCTCCTTGCCACGGAACGTCCTGACGAGGTAGACGCGGTGCGTGCGATCGGGCGCGCTGAGCATCGGCGGCGGGCGGAAGAACAGCCGGTCGACCACCGAGAAGATCGCCGCGTTCGCGCCGATGCCGAGCGCGAGCGTGAGCACCACGGCGGCCGCAAAGCCCGGCCTCGCCCGCAGGCCGCGCAGCGCGTGTCGAACGTCCTTCCAGAGCGCGTCGGTCATGACGAGTCCCCTCGATGCGATCGGCGAACAGCGGAGCACGATAACATTCGACACCCAGCGGCGCCCGATCGTTGTCGCCGGCCGACCCGCGTGCGCCCCAGGCAGCCGCGGTCGCGCGCCGAGCCAGCCATGCCCGCTGCCAGAGGCAACCGTGGTCGCGCGGCGACGCCTAGCCAATCGCGCTCCGCCGCAACCGCGGTCGCGCCCCGAGCCAGCCGCCGCCGCGCCCCACGCCGGCCCGGTCGCGCCCGACGGCCACGCCTCGAGCCGGCCCCGGCCGCCGCCCACGCCGGCCCCCGCCGCGCCCGACGCCATCGCACTCCAAGCCCACCGA
>JADGGV010000545.1 GCA_019689775.1 Gemmatimonadota bacterium | reverse complement strand
AGCGAGGGCCGTCCCCCCCGCTCCCCCACTCCCCCGCTCGGCCGCTTACCGCTTCAGGTTGACCAGCTCCTGGAGCATCTCGTCGGACGCGGTGATGACGCGGGCGTTCGACTGGAAGCCGCGCTGGGCGGTGATCATGTTCGTGAACTCCTGGGCGAGGTCGACGTTCGACATCTCGAGCGCGCCGGAGGTGACCGTCGACTGGCTCCCCTCGCCGGCGTAGCCGAGGACGGGCGCGCCGGAGTTCGCGGAGACGGCGTACATGTTGTTGCCGATCCGAACGAGGCCGGCCGGGTTGTTGAAGTCGGCGAGCACGATCTGACCGAGCGTCTGGGTGACGCCGTTGGTGAACGCGCCGGTGATCGTGCCGGTCGGGTCGATGGAGATGCGCTCGAGCAGGCCCATGGTGTAGCCGTCCTGCTCGCGGATCACGGCGGTGGAGGGCGCGGCGAACTGCGAGAGGCCGCTGATGTCGCCGTCGCGCCCGAAGTCGAGCTTGATCGTCTGCGCGGCGCCGATGCCGTCGGGCGTGAAGACGAAGTCCGCGGGCGGGGTGGCGAGGTTCAGGCTGCCGTCGGGGTTGAACGTCAGCGTGCCGGTGTCGCCGGTGGGCGCGGGGGCGGAGCCGTCAACGCCGCTGGCGGTGATCTTGTAGTCCCAGGTGTTGTTGCCGGTCTTCGTGAACGTGATCGTCAGGTCGTGCTTGGCGCCCTGGGAGTCGTAGATGCTGATGGACGTCTGACGCTGGCCGCCGGCGGTCGTGGGGTCCGCCGGGTCGTAGATGGGCGCGTCGGCGCGCAGGTTCCCGCCGACGCTCACGACGGTGGTGGCGGCGGCCGGGGCCTTCTGGCCGAACGGGAGCATGATGTCGGTGATCGTGTCCGAGAGGACGCCGTTCGTGGCCATGCGGCCCTGGACGACGTAGCCGTTCGTCGCGGAGACGAGGCGGCCGCTCGCCTCGAGCTGGAAGTTGCCGGAGCGCGTGTAGAAGCGCTGCTGGCCGTCGGAGACGACGAAGAACGAGTCGCCCTGGATGGCCAGGTCGGTGACGATCCCGGTGTTCTCGAGGTTGCCCTGCGTGAACTGGAGGTCGATGCTGCCGATGTTCATGCCGAGGCCGACTTGGACCGGGTTCGTGCCGCCCTGCACCTCGGCATCCGAGCCGGACGGCTTGCTGGCGCCCTGGACGAGCTGGGCGAACGCCTCCTTGAACGTGACGCGGCTGGACTTGAAGCCGACGGTGTTCACGTTGGCGATGTTGTTGCCGATCACGTCCAGCCGGACCTGGTGGTTGCGCAGGCCGGAGACGCCGGCGAAAAGCGAACGCATCATGGTGGGCTCTCCTCGTCAGTTGGCGATCTGCACGACCGCACTCATGGGGATCTCCAGCGGACCGGCCAGCAGGACGGGGCCGTCGGTGCCATAGCGGACGCCGTCGATGCGGGCGACGCTGTAGGTGGTCACGTCGACGGCCTGGCCAGCCTCGTCCGTGGCCTCGACGACGTACGTGTACCTCCCGGGTGGCAGGGGGGCGGCCGGGTCGAGCGTGAGCGTCTGGCGGCCGGCCGCCACGGCCGGGAAGCTCTGCGTCAGGACCTCGCGGCCGTCGGCGTCGAAGACGTGGATCTGGCCGCCGGCGGCGGCCGCGCCGAGGTCGAACGCGACGGTCGGCGCGCTCCCGCCGGCGACGGCGATGTCGTGCCCCTTCGTCACGACGGTCCGGCCGAGCGCCGAGACGGCCGCCGACGAGTTCATCCCGCCGGCGAGCGCCTGGAGGAGCTGCGTCTGCGTCGTCGTCGCGTCGGTCTGCGCCCTGATCTGATCGCCGAGCTGGATGAGCTGCTCGAGCGAGGAGAACTGCGCGAGCTGCGAGGCGAGCTGGTCCGGCTTCGAGGGGTCCATCGGGTCCTGGCTGCGCATCTGCGCGACGAGCAGCTTGAGGAACTCATCCTTGCCGAGCTTGCCGCCGGGCTGGGCCGGCGCGCTCGGGGCGGTGTCCGTGGCGGCGCCGCCCGACTGCGTCCACGGACTGCCCCAGATCGGGGTCGTACTCACGCCTCCTCCCTTCTCCGCTCCCGGCGGGAGCGCTGTCGCTGGGGTTCGCCCTCGCGCGGCTGCCCGCCGGGCTGCTCCCCGGGGTGCCGCTCGCCGTGCGGACGGGCGTCGGGGCCGGACTGCGCGAGCGTCGGCGCCGCGATGATCTCGGCCGCCGCTCGCACGGCCGCTCCCGTGGATATGCTGCCGCTCGCGGTCGGCGAGCGGACTTCCAGCGAGGCGGGCTCGAGCCCGTGCCGCTCGAGCGCCTGGTGCAGCTCGCCGAGCCGCGGCGTCAGCCGGTCGGCGGCGGCGCGGTCCGCCACGTCGATCGTCGCCTCGACGGACGGGCCGCGCAGGCTCACGCGGATGCTGCCGCCGCCGTCGGTCTCGCCGTCCAGGTGCAGCAGCACGCGCGAGAGCGGGCGCAGCTCCGCGCCGTGCTGCGCCTCGAGGACCCGGCCGACGCGGGCGGCCACGTCCGGGCCGCTCGCGCCCTGCGCCCCGGGCTCGGGCACGGCCCCGCGCGGCGCGCTCCCGGCGTCCGTCGCCGCGGCGAACTCGTGGCGCGCAGCGGCCACGCCGGTGGGGGCGACGCCGCGGTCGTCGCCGGTGCGCCGGTCGGCCGCGCGGGCGCGGGCCCCGGCACGGCCGGTCCCGGCATCGCCGATGGCGGCGGCGCGGCCACCCTTCCCGGAGACCACGGCGGCCACCGCCGCGCCGGCGGCGGGCGGCCGCGCGCCGCCGTCCGTCCCGCGGGCGACGACGCCGGCGCCGACCGCTCGCTCCGGCGCCGCACCCGGCCGCGCTACCGC
>JADGGV010000544.1 GCA_019689775.1 Gemmatimonadota bacterium | reverse complement strand
CCCCGTCGCCTCTCCAGGCGACGGGGCCCGCGATCGTCCACCGGCGGCCGCCGCGCCGCCCTCAGCGCCAGGGCTCGTCCGCGGTCGGGCCGTAGATCGACGGCACGCGCCCGCCGGACATGCGGAGGTAGACGGAGAACTGCCCGCGGTGGTGGATCTGGTCGTACAACATCAACCAGAGGAACCGCGTCATCGGGACGTCGCCCATCTGCTTCGGGCCGGTGAAGAAGCGGGTCGTGCCGGCGAGCCGGGCGTCGGACGCGGCGCGCAGCCCGTCGAGCAGCTCCTGGCGGGACCGCTCGAACCCGGCGACGACCTCCGGCAGCGCGGCCGGCGCGGCCGGGAACGCGCGCGAGAGATCCAGCGCATCGCGCAGCGCCGCGGCCGCGATCACCTGCTCCACGACGAACACCCACGCCAGCTCGCGGGCCGTCTTCAAGCGCGGGTGCGGCCTCAGCTCGGCGTGCTCCGCCGGGTAGGCGTGCAG
This sequence comes from Gemmatimonadota bacterium, assembly GCA_019689775.1. Classification (GTDB taxonomy): domain Bacteria; phylum Gemmatimonadota; class Gemmatimonadetes; order Longimicrobiales; family RSA9; genus JADGGV01. The sequence continues at coordinate 2,363 of JADGGV010000544.1, read as the reverse complement.
CAACTTCAGCGTCGTGGCCGTCTCCTGCTCCCAGGTCTCGAGGAGCTGCTGCCGCGTACGGGAGAGATCGGGCCGGGTCGTCGACTGGGCATCCATCGGGGATCTCCGGCAAAGAGTAGGTTCACGGGAACACGCACCGCGCGAGTCTAACGAGCGCGCGGGCGCGACGCCATGGCGGCGCCGCCTCCGCGGGCGGCGCGGCCTCCGCTGGCGCCCGAAGCTTCCATCTCACGCGAAGAGCGCGAAGGGGAACGGCAAGCCGCCGAGCCGGGCGCCCGCCGCCGCCCGCGACCTCTTCGCGGCTCTCCGTTCAACTCCGCGTCTTCGCGTGAGATGCAGTTCAGGACCGCAGCGCCCGCCTCACCGGATCCCGACCAACCCCTTCGCCGCCTCGACGAGCCTCGGCGCGTCGTAGCCGACGCCGTCCTTGAAGACGATCGTGACCGCGCGGATCTCGGCCGGGCGCGCGACCGGGTCGCCGCGCACGACCACGAGGTCCGCCTTCTTGCCGACGGTGACGGAGCCGATGTCCCGGTCCATCCCCAGCACCTTCGCGCCGTTCAGCGTCATGATCTGGATGGCCTGAGTCGGCGTGAAGCCGCCCTCGATCAGCAGCTCGTAGTTGCGCTGGTCGCCGAAGCCGGGGAGCGCGCCGCCGTTACCGGTCGGGTCGACGCCCGCGGCGAGCAGCCCGCCGGCGGCGACGAACGCGCGGTCGAACGCGAGCGACTTCTTCAGCAGGCTCTCCGGGATCGCGCGGTCGGGGTTCTGCGCCAGCCGCTCGCGCGCGGCCAGGTACTCGGCGCGCGTCTCGCCCGACATCGCGTCCAGCGTGCGCTGCTCGAGCGGCGGGCGGTTCGGCACGAACAGCTCGTAGACGGCCGGCGTCGTCGTCAGTGCGACGTGGTGCTCGACCATGTCCCGGATCGTCGCCTGCACGGCGTCGCCATCGACGTCCGCGGCCATCAGGCTGCGCAGCGCGGTGGCCGGGCACTCGTCCGGCTTCTTGTTCGGGTCCCACTCGCTGTTCGCGAACAGGCTGTGCTCCAGGTTGTCGATCCCGAGCGCGACCGCCTCGCGGTAGCCGACCGAGCAGAGGTGCCCCGTCAGCTTCAGCCCGCGCCGGTGCGCCTCGTCGATCGCCGCCTTCATCGACGCGCGGCTGACCAGCGTGTAGAACTTGAACCACGTCGCGCCCTCGTCCGCCCAGTAGCCGACGACGCGGCGCGCCTCCTCCGGCGTCGTGACCGCCGCCATGCTCGCCGACGCGCCCGCTCCCGTCAGGTACGGCCCCGTCACGTGCATGCGCGGCCCCGGCGTCAGCCCCGCCTCGATCTCGCGCTTCAGCCCCAGCTCCGCGTACGGCGACGTGCTCCCCGTCGTGCGGATCGTCGTCACGCCGCTCCCCAGGTAGAGCCGCGGAGCCGTGAAGTTGCTCTGCACGCTGCGCCCCGACGTCGTGTAGAACGTGTGGTCGTGCAGCCCGACGAACCCGGGGAGCACCGTGCTGCCGCGCAGCTCGAGGACGCGCGCGTTCGCCGGCACCTTGACCTTCGCCGCCGGCCCGACCGCCGCGATGCGGCCGTTCTCGACCACGATCGTCTGGTCCTCGACAGGTGCGGCGCCCGTGCCGTCGACCAGCTTCACGTGCGTCAAGGCGACGACGGGCTCCGGAACCGCCACGTACGCCCTCGTCGCCTCGCTGAGCCGGTCGTAGCTCTGCGCGGCGAGGAGCCGGGGGAGCGCCGCGAGGAGCGCGGCAAGTGCGAGACGGCGCATGCAAGCCTCCATCGTTGGGTGGGGTCGCGACGACGGAACGGATCGGTCTCTGCGTCGGCGCCGGCGGGCGGCCAATCAGTCCCGCGCCTCCTCCGCCGCCCGCCACGTCGCCCAGGCCAGGCCCAGGTTCGCGGGGAGCGCGAGCGCGAGGATCGGCGCATTGGCCTGGTAGAACCACGGCGTCGCCTTCAGCAGCAGGCCGAGCACCGAGAGCGCGGCGACGGCGGCGGCGAGCCAGCGCGCCGGGCGCACCGCCCAGCGTCGGCCGGCGAGCGCCGCCGGCAGCAGCACGACGAGCGCGAGCGCCAGCGGATCGAACTGGAGCACGTTCTCGTTGCCCTGCGACGTGACGTGTGACGTGAACGCCCAGAGCGCCACGAGCACGACGCCGAAGATGCCCGTGAGCAGCGCCCAGGCGACGCCGCCCACGCCGAGCCCGAGGCGCGCGGCGCGGCGCGCGCCCGAGTCGCGGCGCCGCTCGGGCCGCCCGCGGCGCCCGACCTCGCCGAGCGCGACGAGCGCGAGGCCGACCCCGCCGCCGATGAGCAGGTAGGTCGAGGTCCGCACGCCGCCGCGGCCCGTCG
>JADGGV010000543.1 GCA_019689775.1 Gemmatimonadota bacterium | reverse complement strand
GGTTTTTGATAAATCCCCCGGGGTGGGGGGCGGGGGGCGGGGGGGCGCGGCGGGGGGCGTCGGGGTTCGCGGCCGGGCGGTGCGGCGGCGCGGCCGGGAGCTTTCGGTTCGGGGCCCGGTGTTGCGGGTCCGCGGCCCGCCGTCCTGGGTTCGCGGCCGGGGGGTGCGGCTACGCCCCGTGCGTTCCGGCGCCGGTACCGGGCGACGCCGGCGTCGCCCGGCGCGGCTCACTTCGTGGCGGTCCTCGGCGCGTCCGCGGGGTTCACGTACGTCAGCGCGAACGGGCCGATGGCGTGGATCTGCACGATCGTCTCGCCCTGCGCGGCCGCGAAGTGCGCCTGGTTCGCCGGCGCGGTGACGTAGCCGCCGGGAGCGAGCTGGCGCATCGCCGCGGCGTCGAAGCGCTCGCCCATCCCGACCGCGAACGTCCCCTGGATGACGGTCACATGCTCGTCGGTCGGGTGGGTGTGCGGCGCGATGCGGTAGCCGTCGGGGAAGCGCCGGCGGATCGTGAACGGGACGGCGCTGGACGGGTCGCCGTCGAGGACGGCGATCTGCGCGCCCGGCGGCAGGATCGCGGCGGCGCCGGTCAGGAACGCGGCGCGGAGTGCATCGTCGGGGATGTTGGCGGCGAGCTCGTCGACGGTCGCGCGGGCGGCGTCGAACAGGGCGCGCGCCTCGAGGCGGCGGCCGAGGCGCTGGAGCACGGACGCGCGCGCGGCGTCCGCGCGCCAGCGCAGCGGCGGCGAGCCGAGCGCCTCGGCCTCCGCGGCGGCGGCGCGGAGCGCGGCGTCGGCATCGTCGAGGCGGCCGAGCGCCGCGAGCGCCTGGCCGCGCAGGAGCGCGAGGCGCGGGATCGGCGGCGGCGTGCGCGCGCTCGAGCGGGGCGATCGCCTCGTCCGGCGCCAGCAGCTCCATGGCGACGATGCCGAGGATGCGGAGCGCGCCCGCCTGCCACTCGAGGTGCGCCAGCTCCTCCGCGATGGCGAGCGCGCTGCGCGCGAGCGGCAGGGCGCGGCGGTAGTCGCCGCGCCAGGCGAAGCACTCGGCGAGCACGTAGCGGCAGAAGGCCTCGCCGGCGCGCCAGCCGATGTCGTGGGCGAGCTGGACCGGGCGCTCGGTGGCCAGGACATCGGCGACGCCGGGGCCCGGCGCGGCCGTCGTCGGCGAGACCTGGAAGGAGCCGCTCGACAGCGCGCGCACCGCCAGCGCCAGCGCGAGGCCGCGCGGGTCGCCCAGCTCGCCGAAGAGAGCGATCGCGCGCTCGTACGCGGCCGCCGCCTCGAGCTGCTCGCCCGCGATGTGGTACGTCATGGCGAGGAGGTCGACGGTCTCGGCGACGCCGCGCTCGTCGCCGAGGCGCTCGAAGAGGCGGAGCGCCTCCTGGTGGTGGCGCAGCGCCGGCCCGGGCTGCTCGAGGTTGACGTGCCAGTTGCCGACCCGGTTCAGGCTGCTCGCGACGAGGGACTCGTCGCCCATGGCGCGGGCGAGCGCGAGCGCCTCGCGGCGGAACTCGCCGGCGCGGCCGTAGTCGCGGGCGGCCCAGAGCATCCCGAGGGCGCGCAGCGCGCTCCACTCGTCCGCGCGCCGGCCGGCGGCGCGCGCCGCGGCGACGACGGCGGAGAACGCGTCGTGGGCGGCGTCGAACTCGCCGAGCGTCTCGAGCGCGCGGCCCCGCGCGAACAGGAGCGCGGGGTCCGGCGCGCGGCCAGTCGCCCGCCTCGTACGTGTGGTACGCCAGCGCGTCGACGTACGCGTCCGGCGCGCCGCCGCCCAGCCGCTCGAGCGCGCCGGCGACCTCGCGGTGCAGCAGCACGCGCTCGCGCGCCAGCAGCTCGGCGTAGATCGCCTCCCGCGTGAGCGCGTGCCGGAACGCGATGAGGTCGGCGGACTCCTCCACCACGAGCTGCGCGTCGACCAGCTCCCGGACGAGGCCGAGGAGCGTGCGCTCGTCCAGGCCCGTGAGCGTCTGGATGAGCGCGAAGTCGAAGCGCCGGCCGGCCACCGCCGCCATCGACGCGACGTTCCGCGCCGCTTCGCTCAGCCCCGAGAGGCGCCGCCGCACGGCCTCGACCGCGGTGCGCGGCACGTGCACGCGCTCGAGCGGCCGCGCGCGCCAGCCGCCGTCGGCCTCCGGCGCCAGGTCGCCGGCCACGACGAGCGCCTTCAGGACCTCCTCCACGAAGAACGGGTTGCCATCGGTGAGCGCGTGCAGCGAGGCGACGAAGGCGTCGCCGAGCGCGGCGCCCTCGCCGAAGATGGCCCGGACCATGGCGGCGACCTCGGCCGCGTCGAGGCGGGCGAGCGACACCTCGGCGGCGACGCGGGCGCGGTCGAGCGCCGAGAGCACGCCGGCGAGCCGGGGGCCGACCTCGTCGCTTCGATAGCTGAGCGCCAGCACGAGCGGGTGGCCGGCGAGCCCGCGGCCGAGATGGAGCAGGAGGTCGAGCGTCGCGTCGTCGCTCCAGTGGACGTCCTCGACGATGATGACGAGCGGCTGGGTGCGGGCGAGAGCGTGCAGCGTGGAGGCGAGCGCGTGGAACAGCCGGCGGCGGTCCTGCTCCGGGTCGAGCGCCACGCGGCCGGCGACTTCGGGGAAGAGCGGCCGCAGCTCCGGGAACACGGTGAGCAGCTCGGGCGCCGCGGGCGCGAACGCGTGCGCGACGACCGCCGGCGACGTGGCCGCCAGGAACGCGTGCAGCAGGTCGAGCAGCGGCGCGTACGGCTCGGCGCGGTCCGCCTCGAAGCACGCGCCCTCGAGCACGAGAAAGCCCGCGCCCCGCGCCGCCTCCCGCGCGGCGCGCAGGATCCGCGTCTTCCCGCCCCCCGCCTCCCCGGACAGGAGCAACACTCCGC
>JADGGV010000031.1 GCA_019689775.1 Gemmatimonadota bacterium | reverse complement strand
GCCCCCCCCCCCCCCCCCCCCCCCCGCGGCCGCGGCCCCCCCCCCCCCCGCCCGGTAGAACGTCCCCACCATAGGCGAGCGGACCTCGACCAGCTCCGCGCGCGGCTCCGCCGTCGGGCCCGGCGGCGGTGCCGGCAACGCGGGCGGCACCGTCGCCGCGAGCGCCGGCGCCGGCACCGCAAGCGGCGGCGATCCGGCCGCCGGCGGCGGCGTCTTCGCGATGCGGATCCGCGTGCCCGCCCGCGTGATCTCGAACGAGTCGATGCCGCTGGCGTCCACCGCGGCGATCAGCCCCCGCAGGAACTCGAGATCGATCATCGGCTGCCCCGTCCCCGCTGTCGCTGTCGTTGAAGCCGACGTCCCTGCGGCCATCCCCAGGGCCCGGCCGTTCACACCGTTGGTCCTGCGTTCGTCCATCGGCTCGGCGCCCGCGCGATCCGCCACGCGGCGGCGCCGCCGTCCTCCAGTCTCCGCCATTACGACCCTCCCCGATCACTGCGGCCCGGCCGGCGGCCCTCGCGCAGGTGCACGGCAAGCCCGCGCAACCCCAGCAGGTAGCTCTCCACCCCGAAGCCGACGATCACTCCCACCGCCCGCGGCGCCAGCAGGGAGCGCCGCCGGAACTCCTCCCGGGCGTGAACGTTCGAGAGATGCACCTCGACGAACGGGCGCCCCACGCCGACGAGCGCGTCCAGTAGCGCGACGCTCGTGTGCGTGAAGGCGCCCGCGTTCACCAGAAAACCATCCACCCGCGCGGCCATGTCGTGGACCCGGTCGATCAGCTCACCCTCGCCGTTCGCCTGGAAGTCCTCGACCTCCACGCCCAGCTCCGCCGCCAGCGACCGGAGTCGGGCGTTCACCTCGGCCAGCGTCGCCCGGCCGTACACCTCCGGCTCCCGGCGACCGAGGAGATTGAGGTTCGGCCCGTGGACGACGCCGATCCTCAACGCTTCAGGCTCTGCAGCCACGCGCGGAATACCTCGAGGTCGTCGTCGCCGCCGGGCGCGCGGTCCTCGGCCCGCGCGGCCGCCGCCGGCCCGGCCGGCTCAGCCTGCGCCGGCGCGTACGTCCCGCCGGCGCCACCCCCGTTCGCCGCCTCCGGTCCGGCCACGCCGTCCACCGGCCCGGCCGCCGAGCCGGCCACGGGCCCGGCCGCCCACGGCTCCGCCGACGGCTCGGCCGCCCCAGGTTCGCCCATCGGCTGGGCGTCCCACGGCCCGGCCGCCGAGCCCGCCGGCGCCGCGACCGCCGCCGCGGAGCCGTGCCCCAGCGCGCTCGGCCGCCACGCCAGGAGCGCGCCGAAGTACTCGCCGATCGTGCGGCCGCCATCCTCCTCGGCGCTCTCGTCCGCCCAGGCGTAGAGCCCCGGATCGTCGACGCGCGCGCCGCTCGGGCCCGTCCACGCCGCCTCGATCTCCTCGACCACGACCGGCTGGACCGGCTCGGGCGCGAGCCGCGACGTCGCCTCAGGGCCGGCCGGCGCCGCCGCCACGCTCGACGCCGCCGCGTCCTCCCGGGGGCTCGCGAGGCGCACGCCGTCCAGCTCCGCCTCGACCTCCAGGAGGCGCAACGCGAGCCGCTCGTCGCCGGGCCGCTCCGCGAGCAGCGCGCGGTAGATCTCCGCCGCGCGGCCGGGCAGCCCCTGCGCGCGATACAGCTCCGCCATCGTCTCGGTGACGACCTCGCCGCCGTGGCCGACCGTGTCCGGCTCCGAATCGTAGGCCGCGCCGCCAGCCTCGTCCAGCACCAACCGGAGCGGGACGTCATCCTCGGCGGCCGGACGCGCCGGCTCTACCGCCGCCACGTCCGACAGCCCCCAGTGGTCGCCCCCACCCGCGAAATCGGCGGCGCCCACGGGCGACGCCTCGGCCGCCGGCGGCGCGGCGTCGCCGTGGACCGGGGCGACCTCCGGCACGCCGCCCCCGGCGGGGCCGCGCTCGCGCAGCTCCGCCTCGATGGCCAGGATGGCCGCCTCGAGCTCGTCGTCGGATGGGTCGAGCGTGCGGAGATGACGATAGCGCTCCAGCGCCTCGTCGAGCCGGCCGCCCTGCCGGGCGAGGTCGCCGAGCGCGCGCAGCGCGACGCGATTCTCGGGGTCCAGCTCGAGGACCCGGCCGAACGCGAGGGTGGCCTCCTCCGGGTTCCCGAGATCCTGCTGGACGCGCCCCAACACCACGTAGGCGCTGGCGTACTCCGGGTGCCGCAGGAGGCCCCGCTGCACCACCTCGAGAGCCCGCTCCGCCTCGCCCGCCTTGCGATACGCCTCCGCCAGATGCGTGAACGACCGGCCGCCCGGGTTGCTCTGGAACAGCGCCTCCAGCTTCGCGATCTCGTCACGATGGGACTCGGCCATCAGCCCAAGCTCCAGAGGTCGGCTTCTGTTTGGGGACCCAGGGGGGCGAGCGGACCAAGATACCGACGTTTCCGGCCATGTGTCAACGCGGGCGCGCATTTCCGCGCGGAACCGCACCGGTGGTGGGGTGTTGTATCCCGGCGTGGCGACGATTAGCTTTTCATGCTTCCCTGTCACCCTCTTCACGGCCGGCGCCGGCGGGAGTTGCGGTCCATGATGCGTCAGATGCGGGACAAGATGAAGGTGATCATGATCGTGACGTCGGTCACCTTCGTCGGTCTCATGGTCTTCGGTTGGGGGATGGACATCACCGGCCGGAGTGGCGGGCGGCCGGGCGTGATCGGCTCCGTCAACGGCGAGCCGATCAGCTACGACGAGTTCAACGCCGCCTACCGGAATCTGTACGATCAGGAGCAGCGGGCGCGGGCGGAGCCGATGACCTCGTCGGCGACGCGGCAGCTCGAGGACGCGGCGTGGAACCAGCTCGTGATGCAGAAGCTGGTGCAGCAGGAGCTGGAGCGGCGGGGGATCCGCGTCACGGACGACGAGATCCGGCAATACGCGCGCATGGCGCCGCCGCCGGAGCTGGCGCAGAACGCGCTCTTCCAGACGAACGGGCAGTTCGACCTCCAGAAGTACCAGCAGTTCCTCGCCTCGCCCGCGGTCGACAACCAGCTCCTGCTCCAGTTGGAGGCGTACTACCGCGACGTGATCCCGCGGAGCAAGCTGTTCTACCAGGTCACGTCGGGCACGTACATCTCGGATGGCGAGCTGTGGCGGGTTTGGAAGGACGCCCACGAGACGGCGAAGGTGCGCTTCGTCGCGCTGGACCCGGAGCAGCTCGTGCCGGGCAACCAGGTCTCGGTGTCGGACGCGGAGATCGGCGCGTACTACCGGGCGCACAGGAACGAGTTCAACCGGCCGGCCCGGGCGCAGATCCAGATCGTCTCGATCCCGAAGACGCCGAATGCGGCCGACACGGCGGCGGCGCGGGAGGCGGCGCAGAACGCCCGGGACGAGATCCTGAAGGGCGCCGACTTCGCGGAGGTGGCGAAGCGGGTCTCGAAGGATCCGGGCTCGGCGGCGCAGGGGGGCGACCTCGGGAACGTGCGCAAGGGCCAGATGGTGCCGGCCTTCGACCAGGCCGTCTGGTCGCTGCCGGTCGGGCAGGTGAGCGAGCCGATCCAAACGCAGTTCGGCTTCCACGTCATCCAGGTGCAGAGCCGCGACAGCGCGGGCGCGCGCGTCCGCCACATCCTCGTGCCGGTGACGATCTCGGGGCCGCACGAGGACGCGCTGCTCGCGCAGGCGGATTCGCTCGAGTCGCTGGGTGAGAAGCTGTCGCTGCCGGCCGCCGCGCAGCGCCTGGGCCTCACGCCGCGCACGGCGGACGTGATCAAGGACCTGCCGGTCGTGCCCGGTATCGGGCGGATCGACGAGGGCGCCGACTGGATCTTCGGCGAGGCGAAGCCGAAGGAGGTCAGCCAGGTCTTCGAGAGCCCGGATGCATTCTACATGATCGAGCTCACGAGCAAGACGGAAGCCGGCACGCTCTCGCAGCAGGACGCCGCGCCCACGATCCGGCAGATCCTCCTCAAGGAGAAGAAGCTGGCGAAGGCGACGGAGATCGGCCGCGAGATGGTCGACCGGATCCGGAGCGGCCAGACGCTCGATCAGGCCGCGGCCGCCCGCGGCGTGCCGGTCCGCGACGCCGGGCCGTTCACGCGCGGCGACTTCGTGCCGGGGCTCGGGCGCGCAAACGCGGCCATCGGCACCGCGTTCGGCCTCCAACCCGGCCAGGTCAGCGGCGTGGTCCAGGCGAACGGCGTGGCCTACATCATCCAGACTGTCGAGCGCAACGACGCCGACCGCACCGAGTTCGAGAAGCAGAAGCAGATGCAGCGGGAGCGGCTGATGCAGGCGGCGAGCGAGCAGCGCTGGCAGGAGTTCCTCGCGGCGCTGCGGCAGAACGCGAAGATCAAGGACAACCGGGAGCAGGTGCTGCGCCCGGCGAACGCGCCGGAGCCGCAGCAGGCGAACGCCGCGTTCTGAGCGGCCGCGCCGCGCCCCAGTAAAGAAAACCGCCCGGCGGCCGGAATGGCCGCCGGGCGGTTTGCTTCGTCCGCCTCGAGCGAGTCGCGGCGGCGGGTCCGCCGCCGCTGCGTCAGCCCTGCGGCGTGTCGGCGCTCTGCGACGGGAGCTGCGCCTGCGTCGCCGGCGGCGGCTCGACCGCCGGCGTCGCCTGCACCCGCGGCGCCTGCGCCACCTGCGCGGGCGGCTCGGCGCGGCTGATCTCCTGCTGGATATCCGTCATCGACCGCTTGAACTCCCGGATCCCCTTACCCAGCGAGCTTCCGATCTCCGGCAGGCGCTTGGCCCCGAAGACGAGCAAGAGCACCAGGAGGATGAAGACCATCTCGCCGGGACCGATATTGCCGAACATGAGGACGACTCCCGCGTTGGGATCAGAGCCAGTAGCGCATCACGACCGCGACGATGAAGACGCCGAGCAGGCTGAGCGCGTTCAGGTTGATGGTCAACGGACCGAGCACGAACGCCACGGCAACCAGGTCGATGCCCAGAGGCCCGAGCGAGGCGGACGCGGAGGTCGTGAGGAAATCGCGCACCGCGCCCTCCGGCAGGTACAGCACCGCGAGCTTCGTGAAGAGGGCGCCGAGGAAGAGCCCGACGACCACCGTCCACACGGCCCGGGAGAAACTCCGCCGCCGGGGGCCGATCATGATACCGTCCGCATCTGGGGGGGTTCCATGGGGTTCTAGCGCCGGCGGCCGATCACGTACGCCACGGCGTCGCGGAGCGCCGTCTCCGCGGGCCCGTCCGGGAGATCCGCGATCGCCTCGAGCGCGCGGGCGCCGAACGCCTCCGCGCGCGCGCGGGCGTACTCGAGCCCGTGATGCTCGCGCACGAGCCGCACGATTCGGGCAATCGCCTCATCGGACGGCTCGGGATCGGCGAAGAACGCCTCGACCTCCCGACGGTCGGCACGCCCCATAACCTCGAGCGCGTGGATCAGCGGCAGCGTGACCTTGTGCTCCCGGAGATCGTGGCCCGTGGGCTTTCCGGTGACCGCCTCGCTCTCCGTGTAGTCGATGAGGTCGTCGGCGATCTGGAACGCCATCCCGAGGTGGTAGCCGTACGTCGCCAGCGGCACGCGGACGCGCTCGTCCCCCGCGACGGCGCCCATCTCGCACGCGGCCGACATCAGCGACGCCGTCTTGCACTCGATCAGGCGATCGTAGTCGGCCTCGCTGAAGCTGAGCGCGTCGCACGAGGCGAGCTGCCGCATCTCGCCGACGCTCATCTCGTTGGCCGCCTTCGACAGGATCTGGATCAGCTCGATCTGGCCGAGGAGCGCCAGCTCCATGACGGAGCGGCTGTAGAGGTAATCCCCCATGATGACCGCCGTCTGGTGGTTCCAGAGGGCGTTCACGGTCGGCATGCCCCGCCGGAGCACGGAGTGGTCGACGGCGTCGTCGTGGACGAGCGTCGCCAGGTGCACGAGCTCGACGATCGCCGCGAGCGTGACCGCGCGCGGGTGCGGGCGCCCACCGACCTGGTTGGCGAGAAGGAGCAGCGTCGGGCGGAAGAGCTTCCCCCGAGCCCAGAGGAGGTGATCGTTCACCTCGCCGATCGGGGTGAAATCGGTGAGGACGATGCGCCGCAACTCGTCGACGACCGCCTCCAGCCGTTCGCGTACGGGGCGCTGGATCTGGGCGAGCTTCGGCAGTGTCGTGCGGAGCATCAACTCACTGACCGCCGGGTGGAATCCGTTGGAACGGGAGGAAGCTACCGGCGGCGCCCGGGCTTGTCAAAGCCGGGCCAGTCGCGCCGCCGCGTCCTGGAAGCGGAGGTCGAGGCCGATGACCCGCTCGTACGCCTCGCGCGCTTCCGCGGTCTCGCCGAGCGCCTCGAGGGAACGACCGAGCAGGTAATAGACGTTCTTCAGCGCCTCGTCGTCCTCGTGCGGCAGCTCGAGCGCCCGGCGCAGGATGATCGCGGCGACCCTGAACTGCTCCTTCTGGATGAAGCACTGCCCCAGCTCCTCGAAGACCTTGAGGCGGTCGTCCATCCCGCGGAGCGCGCTCTGGAACTGCGTGATCGCCTCGTCCAGCAGCCCCATCTCCTTGAACGCGAGCCCGAGATCGTAGTGGCTGTCGGCGTCGTCCTCGCCGATCGTCTCCTCGATCTTCGCGCGGAACTGGGCCAGCACCTCCGCGAAGTCGCGGTCCTCGTCCCCCGTCGGCGCGTGCTCCACGACGGTGAAGCGCGTCGAGCCGGGCGTGCCCAGATCGTCGCCGAGCAGGTCGGCCAGATCGACGAAATCGCCGCCCGGCGCGGGCGAGGCCGGCGCCACGCCCGCCTCCACGTCCCGCGCCGCCACCGGAGTGGCGGCGTCCGCCTCCGGGCCGACCGCCACACCGGGTGCGACGTCGGCCGATCCACCGGCCCGCGCGACGTACGCCGCGTGCGCCGCCCGCGCGGCGGCGTCGTCGGGACGTAGCCGGAGAAGCTCCGCCGCGGCCTCGGCCGCGTCGGCGAAGCGGCCTGCGGCCGCCAGCTCCCCGTGCAGCTCGGCGAGCGCGGCTATGGCCGCGGCCACGTCGCCGCTGCGCTCGAGCATCCGCGTGTGGGAGATGGCCTCGTCGACGTCCGGGACCAGCCGATCCGTGGTCGTGGCGGCGTCGGTCGATTCGGCGAGGTCGAGCTCGGGCAGATCGAGCAAGGGGAGGTCGGCCTCGGCCCCCGCCCCGTCCGCGTCGGCCGGGGTGGAGAACGCGGCTTCGTCGAACGCGACGGGCTCCAGCGTCGGGAGGTCCAGCGCCGCCAGGGCGGCGGCCGGGTCGTCCGCCTCGTCGCGCTCGAGGTCCAGCAACGGCAGCGGCTCGATCTCGGCGAACCCCTCACCGAGACCGAGGTCCGCCGGCAGGCCCTCGAGGTCGGGCAGCGGCGCCGCGTCGACAGGCTCCGGCTCCGGCACGTCGAGCGCGCCCTGGAGCCGGAACTCCTCGAGGTTGGTGTGGAAGTCGAGCGGGATCGGCTCGACCTCGAGGGCTTCGTCCGCCGGGATCGGCACCGGCGCGACCGGCTCGGCCGCGATGCCGGCGACGTCGGCTGCACTCACGATCGCGATCCCGTCGACGTCCGATGCCTCGGGCACCTCCACCGCCGGCTCGGGCTCCGCCGGCGGCACGGTCTCGGCGGCGAGCGCCGCGGCGGCCTCGGCATCCAGCGCGCCGATCTCCGCGCGCAGCGCCTCGGCGTCCTCGCCGTTCGCCACGCGCATGCGGTACGCCCGCGACAGCTCCTGAACCGCCTCCGCGGACCGGCCGTGGGCCGCCAGCGCGCGCCCGAGGATCTCGCGCACGTCCGGCGTGTTCGTCGTGTCCGCGAACTGCGCCAACGCCGAGAACGCGGCGTCGTGCGCACCGAGCTGGAACTGCCGCTCCGCGTAGTCGAGGTACCAGCGGCGCGCGTCCGGGAAGAAGCCCTGCATGGCGTAGTACTGCCCGAGCTTCCGGTACAGCTCCAGCTCCTCCGGCGCCTGCCGGAGCGCCTTGTTGCACAGCGCGATCGCGTTGTTGTAGAGACCGGCGGCCGCGTAGCGCTCCGCGGCCTCCCGGAAGTACTGGACGGCGTCCTTCGGCCGACGGAGCCGGAGGTAGAGGTCGCCGACGCGGTTGAAGAGCGACAGATCCTGGTCCTCCGCCGCCTCCTCCCCCGCCTCGAGCGCCTGGAGGTAGAGCTGCGCGGCCTTCTCCCACTCCTCCCGCTGCTCGTGGAGGCGCGCCTGCGCCTTCAGCCTCGTGATCGCCTTCATGCGTCTATGACTACGGTGCGCCGGGGAGATCGGCCAGGTGGGCGACGAGGCGCCGCGAGAGCAAGCGGTCCGCCGCCGACGGCTCCAGCCGCAGACGGTCGGCGGCGGCCGGCAAGACGAGCCCGTCGGGGACCAGGCCGATGACCTCGGTCTCCACGATCCGCCCACCCCGCTCGGCGGCCAGCGCCTCAATGCGCTGGTAGACGGCCAGCGGCGACGTCGCCGTCAGGTCCTCCAGGTTCATCGAGATCTGCAACGCGCCGCGGCGCGGGAGCCGCAGCGCGAGGGCGCGGAGCCCACGAAACCCACCGCCCCGCTCGCGGATCTGCGCCGCGATCTCCGCCGCGTCCGCGAGGGACAGGTCCGCCAGATAGACGTTCCACGCCAGGAGCAGGTCGCGGGCGCCCACGCACGTCGCGCCGGCGGTCGGGTGCGCGCCGGCGTGCGGCCACCCCGCGGGCAGCAGGTCCGGCACGCGGTCGACGGGCCACCCCGGCAGGAGCGCCTCGAATCCGCCCTTGCGCAGCTCGGCGAGCGAGCGGCCCGGCGGCTCGGAGGCCTGCCCATAGAAGAAGACCGGGATGCCGAGCTCGTCCGCGAGACGGCGCCCGACCCGGCGTGCGCTGCGGCGCGCATCATCCATGGTTAGACCGACCAGGGGCACGAACGGGAGGACGTCCAGGGCACCGATGCGGGGGTGGACTCCGGCGTGGCGTCGGAGGTCGATCCGCTCGAGCGCGATCCGCGCGGCGGCGACCGCCGCCTCCTCGACCCGCTCCGGCGAGCCGACGACGGTGATGACGGAGCGATGGTGGTCGGGGTCGGCGGACCAGTCGAGAACGTCGGCGCCCGCCGCGCGCATGGCCTCCGCGATGGCGGCGACGAGGTCGCGGTCGCGACCCTCGCTGAAGTTCGGCACCGCCTCCAGGATCCTGGCGGCCATGGATCAGGGAAGATACAGGCGAAGCTTCGGTCTCACAAGCGCTTCATACGACGCGGAGGCCCCGCTTCCAGACGGCGGTGACGAGGTTGGTGCCGAAGCGGTAGGGGATCTCCCGGTGGTCGGCGGCGTCCCAGAGGACGAGGTCGGCGGGGGCGCCGGGCGCGAGGGTGCCGCGGCCGTCGTCGAGGGCCAGGGCGCGGGCGCCGCCCGCCGTGGCGGCGACGATCGCCTCGAGCGGATCGAGGCCGAGGCTGGCGCAGGCGATCGTGAGCACGAGCGGCATGCTCGGCGAGGGCGCAGACCCGGGGTTGAAGTCGGTGGCCAGCGCGACGACGGCGCCGGCGTCGACGAGCCGGCGAGCGGGCGCGTGCTGCTTCTTGCCGAGGAAGAAGAGCGTCGCGGGCAGGAGCGTCGCGACGGTACGGGAGCGCGCCAGCGCGCGGATCCCCGCATCGCTGATGGCGCCGAGGTGATCGGCCGAGACGGCGTGCAGCTCGGCGGCCAGCTCCGCGCCGGCGGAGTTCTCCAGCTCGTCGGCGTGGAGCTTGGGGAGGAGGCCGTGCGCCAGCCCGGCCTCGAGGATGCGCCGCGCCTCGGGCGGCGTGAACACGCCGGGCTCGAGGAAAACGTCGCAGAAGCGGGCGAGCCCGGCCTCGGCGACGGCGGGGATCATCTCGTTGACGAGCAGGTCGACGTAGTCGCTCCGGTTGCTCCCGCGGAACTCGGGCGGGAACTCGTGGGCGCCGAGGAACGTCGGCACGAGGTCGAGCGGCCCCTCGGCGTCGAGGCGCCGGATCGCGCGAAGCATCTTGAGCTCGTCCTCGGTCGTCAGACCGTAGCCGCTCTTGACCTCGGCGGTCGTGGTGCCGTGGCGGAGCATCTCGCGCAGGCGCGGCCGCGTGATCTCGACCAGCTCATCCTCGGAGCGCTGCCGCAGGTCGCGGACGGAGGCATTGATGCCGCCGCCCCGCCGGGCGATCTCCATGTAGGAGACGCCGCGCGAGCGGAGCGCGAATTCGGCGGCGCGCCAGCAGCCGAACAGCGCGTGGGTGTGCGAGTCGACGAACCCGGGCGTGGCGACGGCGCCGCCGGCCCGGACGACCTCCGCGCCGGGGTAGCGCGCGAGCAGCTCGGTGTCGGGCGCCAGCTCGGCGATGCGGCCGTTCTCGACGGCGATGCCGACCCCCGACCGGAGTCCCTCCTCCGGCGCCGAGGACGTGCCCGTGACGACCTCGGCCAGCTCGAGGAAGAGGAGCGTGCTCATGCGACGCCGTCCCGCGCAATGGCCGCGAAGTCGCCGCGGCGCACGAGGGCGAGGGCCGCGTCGATGTCGGGCGCGAGCACGCGGTCCTCCCGCAGCGGCGGCACGACCGAGCGGAGCGCGTCGTACGCGCGCTCGACGCCGGCACCCGGCCGGAGCGGCTTCAGGAACTCGAGCCCCTGTGCGGCCGCGAGCAGCTCGATGGCGAGCACGGTCTCGAGGAGGCCGACCGCCTCGCGCGCCTTCAGCGCGGCCGCCACACCCATCGAGACGTGGTCCTCCCGGTTCGCGTCCGTGGGCACGGAGTCCGTGCTGGCGGGCGCCGCGCGCAGGCGCGCCTCGGTGACGAGCGAGGCGGCGACGATCTGCGCCATCATGAGGCCGGAGTTCA
Organism: Gemmatimonadota bacterium; assembly: GCA_019689775.1. GTDB lineage: Bacteria > Gemmatimonadota > Gemmatimonadetes > Longimicrobiales > RSA9 > JADGGV01. The sequence continues at coordinate 6,339 of JADGGV010000031.1, read as the reverse complement.
CGCCCGCGTCCGCCGTCAGGAACGCCGGCAGCCCGGACAGCGCCGGATCGACGAGGCGCGCGATGCGCCGCTCGCTAATGCTCGCGAGATCGGCGCACGCCATCGCCAGCAGGTCCAGGACCTGGGCCACGGGCTGGCCGTGGAAGTTGCCGCCGGAGAGGATCCGCCCCTCCTCCGGGAAGATGAGCGGATTGTCGGTGACGCTGTTCACCTCGATCTCGAGCACCTGGCGCACGTAGGCGAGCGCCTGCCGCGCGGCGCCGTGGACCTGCGGCATGCAGCGCAGCGAGTAGGCGTCCTGGACGCGCGGGTCGCCGTAGCGGTGCGACTCGCGGATCTGCGAGCTTGCCAGCAGCGCGCGCAGGCGCGCGGCGCTCTCGCGCTGGCCGGGGTGCGGGCGGACGCGCTGGATCGCCTCGTCGAACGCGTCCGGGGTGCCGCGCAGCGCCTCGAGGCTCATGGCGCCGGCCACCTCGGCGGTCTCGACGGCGCGCTCCGCGCGGCGCAACGCCAGGACCCCGATCCCGGTCTGGACCTGGGTCCCGTTGTTCAGCGCGAGCCCCTCCTTGGCCTCGAGCGCGAGCGGCTCGAGGCCGGCGCGCCGCAGCGCCTCGGCGCCGGCGAGCCGCTCGCCGCGCAGCGTCGCCTCCCCTTCCCCGATCAGCACCAGCGCCAGGTGCGAGAGCGGCGCCAGGTCCCCGGAGGCGCCGACGCTGCCGCGCTCCGGGATCACCGGGTGCACGCCGCGGTTCAGCATCTCGAGGAGCAGCTCGACGACGGCGGGCCGAACGCCCGAGTGGCCGCGCGCGAGCACGTTCGCGCGCAGCAGCATGACCGCGCGGACCTCGTCCTCCGGGAGCGGCGCGCCCACGCCCGCCGCGTGGCTGCGAATCAGGTTGACCTGGAGCTCGCGGATGCGCTCCAGCGGGATGGCGACCTCGGCGAGCGCGCCGAAGCCCGTCGTGAGCCCGTAGACGACGCGCCCCTCCGCCACCGCCCGCTCGACGACGGCGCGCGCGGCGAGCACGCGCTCGCGGGCGGCGGGCGCAAGCATCACGGGCGTGTACGGCGGCCGGGTGACCGCTTCGACGTCCTCGAGGCCGAGCGCGTCGCCTCGCAGTTCCAGGGGAGTCATGGGCGGATAATAGACCCGCCCGCGGGGCGCCACAAGCGGCCGCGCGGGCGAGCAGATGGGCGCCGGATGGCGCCGCTAGAACCGGCTATCGACCCGGCTGTTGCCACGCTGCGAGTAGTCGAACTTCAGGTCCTGGTTGGCCCGCAGGCTCACGTCGAACATGAAGGTGAAGTTCCCGTTCTGCGCCTTCAAGAAGGAAAAATGCGCCTCCCAGTCGTGCAGGTCGCGCGTGAGCGTCAGGCTGTGGTCGCTGAACTTGCCGTCCGTGAAGCTGTAGCCCGTACTCCACTGCACGCTCCAGTGCTGCGTAGGCTGGAACGAGAAGTTGCCCGTGAGCATCTGGCTACCTTCCTGCACCGGCCTGCCGGGGAGGGCGCGGGGGAGGTAGAGGCTGTAGTTCACCGACGCGTTCCAGGAGCCGACCTGGCCGCGGCCGGCGGAGCCGTACCCCGCGTCGCGGCCGCCGCGGTCCGGGATCAGGCCGAGGCCGGCGCCCGGACCCTCCGGGCCGGCGCCGGTGCCGGCGCTGTCGCCGGGCGCGGGCGCGCGCGCATGCGCGCCTCCCTCGGCCTTCGGCTGCTTCGGGCCGAGGCCGAGCATCCGGAAGATGCCGGAGTTGTTGCTGAGCGAGAAGCTGGCGTTGAGCTGCTGGATGTGGGGCGACCAGAACTTCTGCTCGACCCGGGTGGTGTCGAGGCGCGTCTGCCCGTTCACCGTTCGTTCGTTCACGACGAAGCCCACGCTGTCGCGCCGGAAGATCTCGTGCGTGACGCTGAGCGAGAGACCGCGCAGCAGATCGGAGCTGATCGTGTTCGTGACCGTCGGGCTGCTGAAGCCGACCCGGACCGGGCCCTTGCCGATGCTCGCGCGATACCGGCTGAGCAGCGTGTCCCGCGTGAAGTCGTAGACCGGGATCGACGTGCTGATCGCGAGGAGCGTGAGCTTGCGCGCCTGCGGCCGGCGCCGCGGCTGGTCGGGATCGAGCGACGCGGTGTCCGCCGGGGCCGCCGAGTCCGGCTTCGGCTCCGTGTCCTTCAGCTTCGCCTCGAACGTCTGGTTGAGGCGGAAGTTTAGCGTGTTCGTCTCGCGCAGCGCGCCGAGGCTGCTGAAGGCCAGGGCCTGGAGCGAGTCGATGCGGCTCGGCGCGGGCGAGTAGGTGTAGCCGAAGCCGGGCGAGAACTTGTGGCGGATCGCGGCGAACGGCCCGATGCCGGGCCAGAAGCCGTAGATGTCCGTCTGGAGGTCGGCGCCGAAGTCGATGCGCAGCGGCGCGGAGACCGCGGTGGGGAGCGTGATCGTGGTGTCCTTCCCCGCGCTGTTGCGGACCGTGATCGTCTGCCCGGCCAGGACCGACTGGCCCCGCACCGAGAGGTGCGGGGTGAAGCTGCTGGTCCCGATCAGCCGCTGCTGGAAGCCGAGCGAGGTGCTCCAGGTGAGCGTGTTGTTCAGGCTGGGACGCGCGGGCTGGACCAGCACGGTGTCGGCCCGCCCGACGGAGTCGCGCGCGAGGGCCTCGTTGCGCGTGTAGGTCACCGACTGCGACCAGGAAAGCCGGCCGAGATTGAAGCTGCTGGAAAGCCCCCCATCGATCTGGCGGCTGCTCTGGCTCGTCGGGTTGAGCAGGTAGTTGCCGATATCGACGCGGCGCGTATCCACGTTCACGCCGCCGGACCAGGTGCCGGCGCCGAAGAGCGAGATCGGCTGGATGTTCAGGCCGACCGAGGGGAGCGTCCACTCGACCCGGCCGTCCGAGATCGCCTGGCGGCGACTGGCCTGGAGGTTCACCGAGCCCCAACTGAAGTTGCGGCTGAGCGCGGCGTTCGAGTCGATCGTCCGGGTCAGCTCCCGGGGGTCGAACGAGTTCCGGCGCACGAACTCGCTGGACGTGGCGTAGTTGGCCGAGAGGCTGAGGTTCGTGCGCTCGTCGGGGCGCCAGGAGTTGTGGGACGACAGCGTCAGCTCCGTGCCGCCGCCGGCCCTCCAGAACTGCTTGGCGGCGACCGACCCCTGGAGGAACTGGCGCGCGAAGTTGTAGTCGAACGCTCCGTTCAGCGCCGTGTAGTTGTTGCTGAACCAGTCCATCGAGACCTGCGCGCCCAGGTTGTCGTTGATCGCGAGGTAGAAGCCGATGTCCTGGATGCGGCGGTTGTAGCCGGGGCGGTCCCGCACGATGTCGTTGATGTCGAAGCGCGGCGGCAGCAGCCCGCTCCGGCGGCCCTGCTTCATGCTCTGCATCATGAACGGGAGCCAGAAGACGGGGACGTCGCCGAAGTTGAGCGTGACGTCGCGGGCGACGAGGACGTCGCCCTTGACGATCTTCACCTTCTTCGCGCTGAAGTGGTAGTGCGGCTCCTTGAGGTCGCAGTCGGTGAACTCGGCATCGTGGGCGAAGAGCCGCTCGGAGCCGGCGGTGTAGACCTTGTCGCCATGGACGAACCAGGTGCCCTGCTCCGTGAACTTCGTCCGCGCGCCGAGCGCGACGCCCATCTTCTTCTTCACGTCGTAGCAGATCTGGTCGCTCTCGACGGGGGCGTTCTCGCCCGTGCCGGAGAGGACCGGCTTGCCGTAACCGCATGCGACGGCGGCGGCCTGGTCGTAGACCAGCATGGAGTCGGCGGTCATGGCCTGACCGGCCTGCACGACCTTGGCCGGGCCCTTCAGCACGAGCTGGCCGGTGTCGGCCAGGAAGCGGGCGTCGCTCCCCTCGTACGCCGTGGCCGTGAAGCCGGGCAGTTCGCTGAGCGCCTGCATGATGGAGTCCTGCGCCACCGTCACGGTGCTCTGCCGCGGCTGCGCGCGCGTCGCCGCGGCGGCCTCCGGCGTGACGACGGAATCGGCCGTGACCACGACCCCGGCGGTCGAGTCCCGCGCGACGGCCGTGGCGTCCTGCGGCGCCGCCTTCGCGTCCAGCGCGCGGAGGCGCTCGAGGATGCGGGTCCGCGGGTCCTTCGGCGGCTCCGTCTTCGCGGCGCCGGCCGGCTGCTGCGCCGCGGCGGCGCCGGCCATGAGGAGAAGCGCAAGCGCAAGGAAGCCGCGCTGCGCGCGCGCCGCGCGCCCGCCAATCATCGGAAGGCTCATGCGGTCATGCGGTCTCTGGCGACGGCTCGGCCGCGACGCGGCGCGCCCGGCGTCGCTCGACGATCTTCGCCAGGAGGATGCTCAGCTCGTAGAGGAAGATGAGCGGGAGCATCATGAAGAGGGTCAGCGAGACGGCGTCGCCGGGCGTGAGCACCGCGGCGACGATGGTGGCCACGGCGATCGCGTAGCGGCGCGAGGCGGCCAGGAACTTGGACGTGACGAGCCCGAGCGAGGCGAGCACGAGCACGACGACGGGGAGCTCGAAGATCGCGCCGAACGCGAGCAGCATCTTGACGACGAAGCCGAGGTACTGGTCCACGACGATCGCCTGCTCGAGGCTCCCGGTCTGGAAGCTCATCATGAACTTGAGCGTCAGCGGGAGCGCGCCCCAGTAGGCCAGGGCCGCGCCCATGCAGAAGAGCACGAGCCCGAGGTAGAGCGCCGGGACGATGGCCCGCTTCTCCGCGGGGAGCAACGCGGGCGCGACGAAGGCCCAGAGCTGGTAGATCACGATCGGGAGCGCCATCAGGATCCCCGCGGTGATGGCGAGCTGGATCGTGATGAAGAACGGATCCGTCGGGTTCAGGTACTTCAGCTTCGTGCCGTGGAGGAACGGCTGGATCGGGCGGATGAGCAGCTCCATCACGTCGAAGTGCGTGACGAGCCAGAAGCCGACGAGCGAGCCGAGCAGGAGCGCCAGCAGGCTCCACAGGATCCGCCAGCGGAGCTCCTCCAGGTGGTCGAGGAAGGGCATCTCCTCGCCGTGAGCGGCGCGCTTCGGCAACATGGGTGCTACAGGGGAAGCTCGGCCTGGTTCTCGTTCAGGGCCGCCCGGGCGCGGCGCACACTGAGGTCCCGCAGCTCGTCGTAGAACTCGTCCAGGTCCTGAAAGTTCCGATACACCGAGGCGAAGCGGACGTAGGCGACGTGGTCGCGCGCCTTGAGGCGCTCCATGACCATCTCGCCGATCGTGCCGCTGGGCACCTCGTCCTGGCCGAGGCGGCCGAGCTCGTCCTCGACGGCGTCGACGATCGCCTCGATGTCAGCGAGCGGGATCGGCCGCTTGGCGCAGGGGAGCTGAACGGAGCGGAGCAGCTTGGCCCGGTCGTACGGCTCGGTGGTGCCGTTGCGCTTGACGACGGTGAGCGGCCGCTCCTCGACGTACTCGTAGGTGGTGAAGCGGCGCCCGCAGGCGAGGCATTCGCGGCGCCGGCGCACGGCGCGGCCCTCGCGGCTGACCCGCGAGTCGACCACGCGGTCTTCGGTCTCGTGGCAGTACGGGCAACGCATCGGGACCCACGGGAACACGACCGGATCGCCAGCGGCGGGGGTCCGCCGCCGGCGATCAGCGCCGGCTGCTGCTCCCCAGCTTGCGGCGCGCGGACGCGGCCTCGTCCGACCGGGGGTAGCGCGCGACGACCCGCTGGAAGTACTCGCGGGCCTTCTTGGCGTTCCCCCACTCCTCCTCGAGGATCCCCGCGCGGTAGAGCGCCGCCGGCGCGCGCGGCGAGCTCGGGTACTGCTCGACGACGCGCTCCAGCTCGCGCACGGCGCGGTCGATCTGCTTCTCCAGCGCGTACGTCTCGGCGATGCCGAACTGGGCGGCGGGCGCCAGCGAATCCTGCGGGAAGCTCGCCAGGAGCTGCTCGAACGCCCGCCGCGCGGTCACGGCGGCGCCGTTCTGGAGCTGGCCACGGCCGATGTCGTAGAGGTCCTGCGCGCTCGCCCCGCCGCCGGGCTGCCCGGCGGGCGCGGGCTCGACCGAGTCGACCGGCCCGATCAGCCGCTGCCGGTTCGCCTCGAGCTGGGCGTTCAGGTCGGCCAGGCGCCGCTGGCTCTGGCCGGCCAGCTCCTGGAGCTGGACCAGTTGCTGCTCCACGCTGAGGAGCTGGTGGCCCAGGTCGCCGCGAACGCGCACCAGCAGGTCAAGCGCCTTGGCCGTGGAGTCGAGCGCCGCGCGGTGCTGACGCTGGAGCTCGCGGAACAGCGAGTCCTGGCGCGCCTGCATCGCGGCGAGCTGGGCCTGGAGGTCGCGCACGTCCCGCTTGGTCGCGCAACCGGTCGCGGGGGGGGGGGGGCCCCCCCCCGCGGGCGGCCCGCGGGGGGGGGGGCGGGGGGGGGGGGGG
>JADGGV010000542.1 GCA_019689775.1 Gemmatimonadota bacterium | reverse complement strand
GGTCCGGGGAGCGAGCGGGCGCAGCGCGCGGACGGTCCCGCGGCGGACGCGAGCCGGGCGGCGGGCGGCGCGTCGGAGGGCGCGCTGTTTGCGCACGCGCGCGAGCTGGAGCGGGCGGGGCGGGTGCAGGAGGCGATCGAGGCGTACCGCGAGATCGTGCGCCAGCATCCGAACAACCTGAAGGCGCGCAACAACCTGGGTGTGCTGCTGGATCAAGCCGGCGAGCACCAGCTCGCGCTCGAGCAGTTCACGGCGGCGCGGGAGCTGGAGCCGGAGAACGTGGACGTGCTGCTGAACATGGCGGCGGCGCTGGCGGCGCTGAAGCGGTACGAGGCGGCGGAGCGGGAGCTGAAGCGGGCGCTGAAGCTGGAGCCGATGCGGGCGGACGTGCACGGCAGCATGGGGACGCTGAGCTACAAGCGGGGGCTGTACGGGCAGGCGGAGCTCGAGCTGAAGCGGGCGCTCGAGCTGGACCCGAACCAGACCGCGGCGTACTTCTACCGCGGCGAGTGCCTGAACCAGCTCGGCCGCGTGGACGAGGCGCTGGAGATGCTGGAGCGCTACGTCGAGTTGCATCCCACCAATCCCCGGGCGTTCTTCACGATGGGGATCCTCTACGACCGGAAGCACCTCCCGCAGCAGGCGGCGGCGATGTACCGCAAGGCGCGCGAGGTCACCGCGGCGTGATCGAAATCGAGCAAGGCGAGCTGGCGGAGTGGCCCGGGGCGGCAGTCGTCCGACCGATGGCGGCGGACTGGTCGCCGGCCACGGGGGTGGCGCGCCGGATCGACGTGCGGGCGGGCGAGTCGATCACGGCGCAGGCGGCGCGGCTGGGCGAGCTGCCGGTGGGCTCGGCGGTGGTCGGGCCGGGCGGCGGCTTGCCGGCGGGGTTCGTCATCCACGTCGTGGTGCGCTCGCAGGAGGAGGCGGTATCGCGGGCGGGAATCCAGCGGGGCTTGCGGAACGCGCTGCTGCGTGCGGTGGAGTGGGGGATCGAGACGCTGGCGCTCCCACCGCTGGGCACGGGTGCGGGCAACCTGGATGTCGACACGGCGGCGGAGGTGGTGATGCCGGTGTTGGTGGAGCACGCGCGGACGCACTCGCAGCCAAGGCGCATCGTGGTGGTGGTGGAGTCGGCGTATGAGCGGGAGGTGTTCGAGCGGGAGCGGGCCAGGTTGGTGGGCGGATGAGGCGCGGGGCCCGGCGTCCGCGTGCCGCGCCGCGGAGTCGCCGCGGGGCGGAACGGGCGGACCAGACGGTGGAGGGCAGGCGATGCGGCGGTGGTGGGCGGACCTGAGATTGGCGGTGGCGGCGGCGCGAGCGGCCGGCGACGTCGCGCTCGAGAGCTTCGGCGCGGCGATGGAAGTCACGTTCAAGAGCCCGGACCAGCCGGTCACGGCGGCGGACCTGGGCGCGAACGCGGTGCTGCACGAGCGGCTGCTGGGCGAGCGGCCGGAGTACGGCTGGCTGTCGGAGGAGACGGCCGACGACCGCTCGCGGCTGTCGCGCCGGCGGGTGTGGGTGGTGGACCCGATCGACGGGACGCGCTCGTTCGTGGCGGGGGACCCGGAGTTCGCCATCTCGATCGGGCTGGCGGAGGACGGGGTGGCGGTGGTGGGCGTGGTGCACAACCCGGCGGCCGGCGAGCTGTACTGGGCGGTGCGCGGCGGGGGCGCGTGGAAGGCGGACCTCGACGCGGCGGCGCGCGGCGCGGCGCGGCAGACTGGGGCGGATGCGGAGGGCGAGGCGCTGCCGCCGGCGCGGCGGATCCACGTGCGCCGGGAGCGCGCCGCGGACGGGCGGGTGCTCCTGGCCTCGCGCACCGAGCTGAAGCACGGCGAGTTCGACCCGTTCGCGGAGGACTGGCGGCTGACGCCGCTCGGGAGTACCGCCTACAAGCTGGCGAAGGTCGCCGAGGGCGCCGGCGACGCGTTCCTGAGCCGCGGACCGAAGAGCGAATGGGACGTATGCGCCGGCGGGCTGCTCGTCGCGGAGGCCGGGGGGATCGCCACGGACCTGCTGGGCGAACCGCTCCGGTACAACCGGCCCGACCCGGCGGTGTACGGCATCCTGGCGACGAACGGCGAGCTGCACGGCGAATTGCTCGGGGTAGTGGAGACGCTTCCGCCGCCGGCGCGGCTGGGCCCGCGGCCGGCCGCACGGACGGACCCCACGCGGGAGGAGGATGACGAATGACGACGAGCCAGGGCGCCGCGCCGGTTTCCCCGGCGCCGACCGTTTGGGCGACGCGCGCGTTCCTTGCGGGGATCAGCGCGCTCGGCCTCGGAATGGCCTTCGCGCTGCTCGGCGTGAACATCCCCGCGTTCTTCCTTCCCGGCATCGTGCTGATCGACGTGGCGCTGACGCTCCTGGCCGTCAGCGGCATCCTGCGGGTGCTGCCGACGTGATGGCGAGCGGCGGCGACGCGTTCCCGTACCACCACCGGGTCGAGCTCCGGTTCCGGGATCTCGACCCGATGGGGCACGCCCACCATTCGCTCCCGCTGATCTACTTCGAGGAGGCCCGCGCCGCGGCGTGGCGCGAGCTGGTCGGGCCGTCGCTCGACGACATCGGCTACGTCATGCGCGCCGTGACGGTGGAGTACCACGCGCGGATCCGCTATCCGGCGGTGCTGGACGTGGGCGTTCGACTCGCGCGGCTCGGCGAGCGGAGCTGGACGCTGGAGTACGAGCTGCGGGACGCGGCGGGCGTGCTCCTGGCGTCGGGGAGCACCGTGCAGGTGATGTACGACTACGCGGCGTCGCGGAGCGTGGCCATCCCGGCGGCGGTGCGAGGCGCGCTGGAGCGGCTGCGGGGGTAGAGGGTGGGCGCCTCGCCTCAGTCCGTGGCCGGCTTGGGG
>JADGGV010000030.1 GCA_019689775.1 Gemmatimonadota bacterium | reverse complement strand
GGGGGGTGGGGTGGGTATACTTGGGGGGGGCTCGGGGATGGATCGCGCCGGCTCTCGGCGGTGCGCGCGGGCGCGCGCGAGCCGGCAGGAGGGTGGGGCCCGCGGAGTCGCCGGCCCGCCGTGCACGGCGGAAGCGAGACGGAAGGGACGAACGCGTGAACGCTACGGTGGTACGGGCGAGACGGGCGCCGGTCCGGCTGCTGGCGCGGCTCGGCGCCACGGGCGAGGAAGTCCTGCGGCACGTCTACGAGATGGCGCAGCTCCTCTGGAACGTGGCGCGCTATGTGTTCACGGGGCGGGTGCCGCTCCGCGACATCGCGCAGCAGATGTACTGGATGGGCGTACAGAGCCTGCCGATCGTGATCATCACGGCGACGCTGTCGGGCGTGGTGACGTCGCAGCAGGGGGGCTACCAGTTCACCGGCAACATCCCGCTGTACGTGCTGGGGAGCGTGGTGGCCTCGAGCCTGATCCTGGAGCTGGCGCCGGTGCTGACGGCGGTGGTGCTGATCGGGCGCGTCGGCGCGCGGATCACGGCGGAGTTCGGGACCATGAAGGTCTCGGAGCAGATCGACGCCATGTACTCGCTGGGGCGCGACCCGGTGCGGGTGCTCGCGGCGCCGCGCGTCGTGGCGGGGCTGATCACGGTGCCGCTGCTCGTGGGGATCGCGGACATGATCGGGCTGTACGCCGGGATGTTCGCCGCGCGGGCGACGGTGGGCCTCGGGCGCGAGGCGTTCTTCTACGGCGCGCGCCTCTACTGGCACAACTGGGACCTGCTCTACTCGCTCACGAAGGGCGCGGCGTTCGGGCTGGCGATCCCGCTGATCGCCTCGCACATGGGGCTGCGCACGCGCGGCGGCGCGGAGGGCGTCGGGAAGGCGACGACGTCATCCGTCATGTTCATGACCCTGGCGGTGCTGGTCATGGACGCGATGTTCCCGCCGCTGCTGCTGAACTGACGGAGGTTTTACGCTCCCGCTCCCGGGACGGCCTCGCGCCGGACCGACGGGGGATTTCGGCCGCCGCCCGGCTTGGGTGTCCCGGGAGCGGGAGCGAGAGCGGGGTTGACCGGCAAGGAAGGGTTCGGGGCTTGGTCGAATACATCGACATCCACAAGACGTTCGACGTTCCGGTGCTGCGGGGCGTGACGCTGACGGTGAACACGGGGGAGACGCTCTCCATCGTGGGACCGTCGGGGACGGGGAAGAGCGTGCTGCTGAAGACGACGCTCGGGCTGATCACGCCGGATCGGGGGGACGTGCGGATCGACGGCGAGTCGGTGTTCTTCGGTGGACCGAAGGTGCTGCGGGAGATCCGGCGGAAGGTCGGCTACGTCTTCCAGAACGCGGCGCTGTTCGACTCGATGACGGTCTACGAGAACGTGGCGCAGGGGATCGGCGAGGAGGAATTGAAGTCGCTGAGCCGACGGGAGGTGGCGCACCGGGTGGCGGACGCGCTGGAGCACGTGAACCTCTCGCCGGCCGTGGTGATGGGGAAGCTGCCGTCGGAGCTGTCGGGCGGGATGCGCAAGCGCGTCGGGCTGGCGCGGGCGTTCGTGGGGCGTCCGCAGATCATCCTCTACGACGAGCCGGTGACGGGGCTCGACCCGGTCAACAGCGCGCTCGTGCACCGGCTGATCGAGCGGCTCGACGACGAGCTGGGGGCGACGTCGATCGTGGTGACGCACGACGTCGAGGGCGCGCTGGCCATCTCGGACCGACTGGCGCTGCTGGAAGGCGGGAAGATTCGTTTCGTGGGCACGCCGGACGAGTTCCGGCGGACGGACGATCCGCTGGTACGGTCCTTCCTGGACCGCTCGGCGGCGATGGCGTCCGCGGAAACCCTGGAGATACACTGACATGGCGGACAACAACAGGACGACGCCGCGCACCGACGGGCCGCGCCGTTTCGGCGCCGAGGAGTACGACCCGGAGCGTCTGATCCCGCCTCGCAGCGGGAGCCGGCCGATCATCGTGGGCGCGTTCGTGCTCGCCGGGATCGTGGCGACGCTGGTCGCGCTCTTCAGCCTCACGGACCCGGCGCTCTTCCGCGGCCGCTACAACATCTACACGGTCGTGCCGAACGCCGGCGGGCTGCGCAAGGGGGACCCCGTGCAGCTCCGGGGGGTGAACGTCGGGCGCGTCACCCGCTTCGAGATCCAGCCCGGCGGCGTGGCCGTGAAGCTCGAGCTCGAGGGCGAGTACCACGTGCCGAAGGACTCGAGGGTCGCGCTGGCGTCGAGCGGCCTGCTCGGCGGGATGACGGCGATGATCCAGCCGGGGAATTCGACGGAGGTCCTCGAGGAGGGGGACACGATCCCGGGCTCGACGGAGGCCGGCGCGTTCGACGTCGCCGCGACCGTCGGGGAGCGGGCCGACACGCTGCTCGCGCGGGCGCAGACGCTGCTCTCGCCGCAGACCATCCAGAACCTGGGCGCGAGCACGCAGGCGCTGCGCGACATGCTGGCGGAGACCTCGGCGCTCGTGGCCGAGGATCGGGCGAACCTGCGCGCGTTGACGCGCAGCCTGGCGGCGACGGCGGCGGACCTCGAGGCGGCAAAGCCGGGGCAGCAGCTCGCGCAGACGAACGCGCGCATCGCCGCGCTCACCGCGCGCCTGGACTCGACCGCGGTGCAGCTCGGGACGGCGGCGCGCGCGCTGGCCGCGTCGACCAGCTCGCTCCAGGTCGTGCTCGGCCGGATGGAGCGAGGCGAGGGGACGCTCGGAAAGCTCTCCCGCGACGAGGCGCTCTACGCGAACCTGAACATGGCGGTCGAGAACATGAACCGCCTGGCGCAGGACATCCGCGAAAACCCGGGGCGGTACATCAACCTGAAGGTGTTCTAGCCGAAGGGCGTGAACGCCTGCGCCTGCGTAGACGCCGTCTCGAATACGTGAACGGGTCCGGGCCCGTTCACGTATTCGGTATTACGGGAACGCAGGCGCAAGCGGTCACGCATCCGGGATGCGGCCCACGGCCGCGCGCCGCCGCCCCCTTCTTCCCCACCCTCGCGCCGCGGCGTTATTATGCCGCGTTCCACGCCTTTTTTCCGTCCTACTTCCTCGCCGGAGCTCATGATGCGACGCTTCCCCCTCGGCCTCGCCGCGGTCGCCGCGGCGTGCCTGTCGGTGACGCGCCCCCTGGCGGCGCAGCAAGCGCAGGACACGGCGTACGCCCGGCTGATCCGGGAGACGACGACGGACCCGAAATTCCTGCCCGCGTCCGTGGCGTCGCTGCCGGCGAGCGCGAGCGTGCCGAGCCCGAAGGACTTCTTCGGCACGATCGTGGGCGCGCCGGGGGTGATGCATCACACGTCGGAGCTGTACGCGTACTACCGGGCGTTGGCGAAGGCGACGCCGCGGGTGCGGGTCGAGACGATGGGGAAGACGGAGGAGGGGCGCGAGCTGCTGCTGGTGATCGTCGCCGACGAGAGCGACATGGGGAAGCTCGACCAGTACCGCGCGGCGATGGCGCGGCTGGCGGACCCGCGGCAGACGAGCGCGGAGCAGGTGGCGGCGGTGATGGCGGGGGTGAAGCCGTTCTACTACCTGAACGGCGGGCTGCACTCGCCGGAGATGGGCTCGCCGGAGATGCTGATGGAGCTGGCGTACCGGCTGGCGGTGAGCGAGGAGCCGGCGATCAAGAGGATCCGCGACAACCTGGTCGTCCTGATCAACCCGGTGGCGGAGCCGGACGGGCGGGACAAGCAGGTCGACTGGTACCTGCGCTACACGAAGGGGCGGCCGGAGTGGGACGACGGCTTCCCGCGCTCGACGCCGTACTGGGGCCGCTACATCGTGCACGACAACAACCGCGACGGCCTCCAGATCTCGGCGGCGCTGACGCGCGCGATCTTCAAGGCGTACTACGACTGGCACCCGCTGGTGATGCACGACCTGCACGAGTCGGTGCCGCTGCTCTACATCTCGACGGGGACGGGACCGTACAACGAGCACAACGACCCGATCATCATCAGCGAGTGGCAGCTCCTGGCGAACAACGACATCAACGCGCTGAACGCGGAGGGGCTGCCGGGGGTGTGGACGTGGGGCTTCTTCGACGGGTGGTGGCCGGGGTACGGGATGTGGGTGGCGAACAACCACAACTCGATCGGGCGCTTCTACGAGACGTTCGGCAACGCGGGCGCGGACACGTACGTGCGTGACCTGAGCGACGCGAAGTACGCGAACGAGCCGGTGACGGCGCGGACGTGGTACCGGACGGCGCCGCCGACGAAGAAGGTGCGCTGGTCGGCGCGCGACAACGTGAACTACATGGAGGCGGGGGTGCTCGCGTCGCTCGGCTTCGTGGCGGACCGGCGCGAGGAGTTCCTGCGCAACTTCTGGCAGGTCGGCTACAACAGCCTGCGGCGCGGGCTGACGGAGACGCCGCACGCGTACGTGATCCCGGACTTCGCGCGGCAGCGCGACTCGAAGATGGTCGCGTACCTGATCAACCAGCTCCAGCGGCAGAAGATCGAGATCCAGCAGCGGGTCACGGGGGATTCCGCGGGCGACTTCGTGATCCTGCTGAACCAGCCGTACCGCGACCTCGCCGTGAACCTCCTCTCGAAGCAGAACTACCCCTCTACGGCGCAGTACCCGCCGTATGACGACATCGCCTGGACGCTACAGTACCTCTACGGCGTGGACGTGCAGGCCGTCGACGACACGGCGGTGTTCCACTGGACGGGGCTGAAGCCGCTCACGGACACGGTGGCGGCGACGGCGACGGTGATCGGCGACGGCAGCCACTACTACCTGGCGTACCGGGCTCAGGCCGAGGTCCTGTCCGCGCTGTACTGGTTGCGGTCGAAGGCGCCGAAGGCGGCGGTCTTCCAGGCGGAGGCGTCGTTCGAGGCGGGCGGCGAGACGTATCCGGCGGGCTCGCTCGTGTTCGAGCGGATGCCGCCGGAGGTGGCCAGGGAGCTGGCCGCGCGCTTCGCGCTGCCGCTGCGCGGCTTCCCGGACTCGCCGCCGGTCAAGCAGCACCGCGTGGACCTGCCGCGGGTGGCGATCTACCACACCTGGTACTCGACGCAGGACGAGGGGTGGGCGCGCTACACGTTCGACCGGCGCGGGATCCCGTACACGTCGATCGACAAGGACGACCTGCGGCGCGGCGGGCTGCGCGACCGCTTCGACGTGATCCTGGTGCCGAACGCGAACGGCAGCGTCGAGCAGTGGATCCACGAGATCGACAAGAAGTGGGGCCCGATCCCGTACCAGAAGTCGAAGGAGACGCCGAACCTGGGGACGCCGGCGTCGACGCCGGACCTGACCGGCGGCCCGGGCTTCGAGGGGTTGGCGGAGCTGGAGCGCTTCGTGGAGCAGGGCGGCGATCTGATCACGCTGGCCGGTGCGACGCGGCTGGCGGCGGAGACCGGGATCGCCCGGCCGCTCGAGCCGCACCCGACGCGGCAGCTCTTCCACCCCGGCTCGGTCGTGCGGGCGAAGGCGCTGCGCCCGGACCACCCCGTGCTCTACGGCTACCCGGAAACGCCGATCATCTTCAAGGGGAACGGCCCGCTCTACCAGGTCGAGGAACGCGACAAGGGGATGGTCGTGCTCCAGTACGGGACGAAGGTCGAGGAGGAGAAGGACGAGGGGGCCATGCTGGGCATCCCCGCGGCTACCGCGTCCGCCGGCCCACGGGTGAGCGCCGAGGGGGCGAAGGCGGCGCCGGCGGCGGACTCGGCCGCGAAGGCGCCCACCCCGCCGTCGGGCGGCGCGGCGCACGACCCGGCGCAGAAGAAGGCGGGTGAGAAGGAGGACGCCTACGTCGTCTCCGGAATGGTCCGCGGACAGGACGAGATCATCGGCCAGGGCGCGATCTTCGACGTGCCGGTCGGGGAGGGGCGGGTGCTCGCGTTCACGTTCAATCCGCTGCACCGCTTCCTGTCGCACGCGACGTTCCCGATGGTGTGGAACGCGCTGATGAACTGGAACGACCTGCCGCCGGTGCCGGCGAAGCCGGCCGCGGGCGCGGTGGCGGCGGGGCAGAAGTAGGGCCCGGGGGCGCCGCCGCACGCGGAGAGCGCCGGCGCCGCCCCGGCCGGGGCTCAGCCGATCCGGCGGGTGCGGCGCCGCAGGAAGTCTCGCATGACGTACTGGCCGAGCGTCATGGTGGTCGTGAAGTAGGCGCGGCCGCGGGCGATCTCGCAGACCTTGGAGACGAACTGGACGAGGGCGGCGTCGCGCGCGAGCATGAACGTGTTGATGAGGATGCCGGACTTGCGGCAGGCGCCGACCTCGCGGAACGTCTCGGCGAGGACGCGCGGGTCGAGGCCGGCGGGGTTCTTGTAGATGCGGCCGTCGGGGAGCGTGATGGCGGAGGGCTTCCCGTCGGTGATCATGATGATCTGCCGCATGTCCTTCTTCTGGGCGAGGAGGAGGCGGCGGGCGAGCTTGAGGCCGTCGGCGGTGTTCGTGTGGTACGGCCCGACCTGCGTGCGGGCCAGCTCGCCGAGCGGGATCTCCTGGGCGCGGTCGCCGAACGTGACGACCCGGAGCGTGTCGCCGGGGTACTGCGTGCGGATCAGGTGGCTGAGGGCGAGGGCGACCTTCTTGGCCGGCGTGAAGCGGTCCTCGCCGTAGAGGATCATGGAGTGCGAGATGTCCAGGAGGAGCACCGTCGCGCAGGAGCTGCGGTACTCGGCCTGGTGCACCATCAGGTCGTCGTAGTCGAGGTCGAGCGGGACCTTCACGCCGCCGCGGCGGAGCGCGCGGGTGAGCGTGGCCGGGATGTCGAGGTTGAGCGTGTCGCCGAACTCATAGCGGCGGCTCGCGGCCTCGGCCTCGATGCCGGTGGAGAGGTGCGGCGTGTCGTGGCTGCCGAGGCTCGACTTTCCGGTGGCGGACAGGAGGTGGCGGAGCGTGCGGAAGCCGAGGAAGTCGATCGCCTTCTCGGTCAGGTTGAACTCGACCTGGCGGGCGGCCTCGGCGCCCTCGTCGATCCGGCCGGCGCCGGGGAGCGGCTGGTGCGCGCCGGGCATCTGCGGCGGCGCACCGAGCGTGATGTAGCCCTCGTCGGCGAGCCGCTGGACCAGCGCATCGAGCAGCTCGGCGAGCTGCTGCTGCACGTCGGCGTCGCCGGAGCCCTCGCCGCGCAGCTCGGCGAGCATCTCGGGCGTCAGCATCCCGCTCTCCATGAGCGCCTCGAGGAGCGCCTGCTTGAGCGCGTCCAGCGAGTGGTCGTTCCCCTCCTCCCCCGTCCAGCCCCACCAGGGATGGTAGTGCGGCCCGCCGGCGAAGCCGCTCTGGAGGAGGAAATCCGCCAGGCGGTCGAGCAGGTCCTGGAGATTGAGCGCGTCGACGAGCGTGCCGACGTACTTGGAGTAGGTGGTGAAGCGCATGGGGAAGACTCCCGGTAAAAGAACCGGATCCACTCCCGACGGCCATGGCGCGCAATCGGGGCGCCCGGACACGCCCGGCGGAAGCAGCCCGCGGAATCCAAGCGCGCAGCGCCGGAATCCGGCCGGCCGGCCCCGCCCAGCGGGCGTAGCCCGCGGAATCCAGCGTCGCGCAGCGACGCGGAATCCAGCGACAGCAGAATCCAACGCCGCAGGCACGGAATCCAGCGAGAGCGGAATCCGGCCGTTCCCGTCGGATCGGCTGCCCGTAGAGGTCAGGCCGGATCCGGGACCGGCCCCGGACGAATCCTCGGCGCCCGGGCTGAGCCTCCGGGAAAAGCCGGATTCGGATTCCGGGGCTTCGCCCCTGGATCCCGCTGCGCTGGATTCCGTGCCCTCCGGGCACTGGATTCCGCGGGCTGCGCCCGCTGGGCCGAGGCCGACGATTCCGCGCTCTTCGGGCGCTGGGCGCAAGGGGTCGGAACCGCCAGGTCCGGCCGCAGCACCCCTCGCCACCGCCCTGCTCCGTCGCTACGACCGCCACCGCCGCGACCTCCCCTGGCGGCAAGACGCGGACCCGTACCGGATCTGGGTCTCGGAGGTGATGCTCCAGCAGACGCGGGTCGAGACGGTATTGCCGTACTACGCGCGCTGGCTGAAGCGGTTCCCGACGGTCGCGGCGCTGGCGGACGCGCCGCTCGACGACGTGCTGAAGAGCTGGGAGGGGCTCGGCTACTACGCGCGTGCCCGCAACCTGCACCGCGCCGCGCGTCTGGTGCAAGAGCGGCACGGGGGGTCGCTGCCGGACGATCCGGAGGCGCTGCGGGCGCTGCCGGGGTTCGGCGAGTACACGACGGGGGCGGTGGCGAGCATCGCGTACGGCCGCCGGCTGCCGGCGGTCGACGGCAACGTGCGGCGCGTGCTCTCGCGGCTCTACGACCTGCCGGCCCCGACCGCCGCGGAGCTGCGCGAGACGGCCGCCGCGCTCGTGCCCGCCGACCGGCCGGGGGACTTCAACCAGGCGCTCATGGAGCTCGGGGCGACGATCTGCACGCCGCGCTCGCCGCGCTGCGCCGAGTGCCCGGTGGCGGAGTTCTGCCTGGCGCTCGCGCGCGGCACGGTGGCGGAGCGGCCGGGGAGGAAGCGGGTGGGCGCGCTGCCGCTCGAGATCGTGGGCACCGCGGTCGTGCGCGACGCCGCGGGGCGCCTCCTGCTCGTGCGCCGGCCGGCGACGGGGCTGCTCGGCGGGCTCTGGGAGTTCCCGGGCGCGGTCGTGGGGCCGGACGAGGCGCCGGAGGCGGCGGCGCGCCGGGCGGCGCTCGCGGCAGGCGCCGTCCTCGCGCCAGACGCCGCGGCGACGGCAATCGGCGTGGTCGAGCACACGTTCAGCCACAAGCGCGTGGCGTACCGGGCGTTCGCGTTCCGCGGTGCCGGCGCAGCGGCGGCCGACGCCGCCGAGCCGAGCGGCGCCGGCGTCGCACCCGGAGATCCCGTGCAGGGCGGCGGGCGGCACCCGGCCACCGGGCGTACGTGGGCCGATGAAACAGCCCTCGCGGAGCTGGCGCTCCCGGTCGCGCAGCGGAAGCTCGCTCGGCTCGCCGCTGCGGCACGCCCACGACTGTGACGCCCCGGGCGCAGCCGCCATCCTTGAATGCGCCGCCGCGCCACGCGCATTTTTTTGCGACTGCTGCTCTCCTCTCCGGTATCATCGTTGCCACCCGGCAGCTCGATCTGCCGCGCAGCCGCCTCTCCGAGCTGAAGCGCCGCAACGTCTGGCGCGCCGCCGCGCTCTATGCGGCCGCGGCCTGGCTGCTCGTGCACGTCGCCACGCAGGTCTTTCCGCTCTTCCACGTTCCCGATGGTTTCTTGCGCGGGATTGTCGTGGTCGCGATCCTCGGCTTCCCGTTCTCGATCGCCTTTGCCTGGCTCTATGAGCTGACGCCCGAGGGGCTCAAGCGCGAGAGCGAGGTGGATCCGGCTGAGTCGATCTCCTTCGCCTTCAAGGGGAAGGACCTCGAGGTGCCGGAGATCGCGCGCCGGCTCAACGTGGCGAACGTGCTGGAGGGCTCGGTGCGGCGTGCGGGCGACGAGGGGCGGGGACGGCCCGACTCGTCCGCGCGGCCGACGGCTACGAGGTGTGGTCGCAGAGCTGGGACCGCAAGCTGGGCGATGTCTTCCAGATCCAGGACGAGATCGCCTCGGACGTGACGAAGGAGCTTCGGGTGAGGCTGCTTGGCGCGGCGGCGCCGCAGGCGCGGGAGACGGACCCGCGGGCGTACGCGCTCTTCCTCCAGGCGCGCGAGCTGAGCCGGCGCAACACCCGCGAGTCGCTGCTGCGCTCGGACTCGCTCTGCTGCTCATGGCCCTCGGCCGGGTGAAGGAGGCGATCGCGGTCAGGGAGTACGTCGCCGAGCGCGAGCCGGTGAACGTGACCGGGCTCTACAACCTGGGCCTCCACTACCTCGCGGCCGGCCGCTACGACGACGCGATCGCCCGTCTCCGCACCGCGCTGAGCCTGAGCCCGGGCCGGGAGGGCGCCCATTACCTGATCGGCCTGGCGCTGCTGCTGAAGGGGGAGCCGGCGGCGGCGCTCGCGGAGATTCAGCAGGAGCCGAACGAGGTCTGGCGAGCGATCGGCCTGCCGATGGTCTACCACGCGCTCGGGCGCGAGGCGGACTCCGATGCCGCACTCGCCGAGCTGATCCGGAAGGACGCGAAGGATTCCGCCTACAACATCGCCTACGTCTACGCCTACCGGGGCGAGGCGGACCGCGCCTTCGAGTGGCTGGAGAAGGCCGTCGAGTACGACGACCCTGGGCTGGCCCTGATCGTGTTAGAGCCCCTCTTCGGCAACCTCCGCTCCGACGCGCGCTGGTTGCCGTTCCTGCGCCGGATCGGCAAGGCGCCCGAGCAGCTCGGGAAGATCGAGTTCCGGGTGCGGCTGCCTGAGCCGGCGGGGGCCGGCGCGCCCGCCGCCGCCGCGGGGACCCGCCCGGCCGCGCTGGCGGACGGGGCGTAACACGGTTCGCGATCGAACCCTGGCTCCCCGCCGGAGATGGCGTAGCGGGAAGAACTACCCTCCCGTCACATCGACAGCCCGCACGTTATCCCCCGGCCCGCGGTCGATCAGCTTGTTGTAGGGATCGATCCCGGCCTTCCTCGGCGGCCCGTCCACCACCACGTCGAGCGTCAGCGTCGGCTGCGTGACGTGGACCTTCCGCAGGTAGAGCGGCTTGCCGAGCGAGTTGCCCTTCTCGCGCTCGCCGAAGACGCCGACGTCGACGTAGTCGCCCAGCGGAATCTCCTTCTCGTTGCCGAGGCTGTCGGCGCGGAGCTTCCGGGCCTCGAGCACGAGGTGGACGGCGTACTTGCCGTCGGGGCGGCGGCGCGCGGTCGCATCCGTCGCCTTGAAGTCGAAGAGCGTGATCGTCTCGAAGAGGTCGGTGATGACGTGCTGGAGCGAGTCGGGCGTGACGGCGCGCAGCTCGTCGACCAGCTCCCTGGAGGTGGTGTAGGGCGGCTGCTGGAACCTCACCCTTGCCAGGTACTTCGCCAGCGCCGCGTTCAGCCGCTCCTCGCCGATGTAGTCGCGCAGCGCGTAGAAGGCGAGCGAGCCCTTGTTGTAGTGGATGTAGGGCTGGTTCTCGACGAGCATGAGCGGCATCTCCTTCTTCCTCTCGGCGCTGCGGCCGCGGAGGTACCGGTCCAGCTCGTGGCGCAGGAACTTCTTCGCGCGGTCGCGGCCGTACTCGTGCTCCATGACGAGGAGAGCCGAGTACTCGGCGAGCGACTCGTCGAGCATGGTCGAGCCCTGCACGTCGCCGCCGATCACCTGGTGCCCCCACCACTGGTGGGCGACCTCGTGGGCGGTCACGAAGAACGGCATGTCGAGGTCGTCGTCCTCGTCCTTGACGCGCAGGATGAAGCCGATCGCCTCGGAGAACGGGATCGTGTTTGGGAACGACTGCGCGAAGCTCGAGTAGCGCGGGAACTCGAGGATGCGGACCTGCCGGAACTGGTAGGGGCCGAAGTTGGCCGTGTAGTACGCCAGCGCTTTCTTGACGCCGTTGACCATCCGGTCGATGTCGTACGTGTGCGTCGGGTGGTAGTAGACCTCGATGGCGATGTCGCGGCCGTCGGGCGCGGTCCAGTGGTCGCGGCGCACGGCGTAGCGGGCGGAGAGGAAGGCGTAGAAGTTCTGGATCGGCGCGTCCATCCGGTAGTGGAAGACGCGGCGGCCGTTCTCCATCCACTCGCGCTCGAGGTAGCCGGGCGCCATCGCGATCTGATCGGGCGCCGTGCTGACGGCGGCGTCGAACGTGATCCAGTCGGCGCCGAGGTCGAAGAGGTTGTTGCGGAGCGCGGCGGTGTCGCCCAGCGGGTTGGCGCGCTCGCGGGGCGGGAGACCGTTCTTCTTGCGGTCGTCGTCGTCGGCCAGCTCCTTGCCGCGGTTGTAGCCGAGCCGCGGCACGACGCCCACGTCGAGGAACGTGCCGTTGGCGACGATGCGGTTGTTGGGGTTCGCGTTCGGGAAGCCGCGCGCGTCGTAGTGGATGCCGTAGGCCAGGCGGAGCGTGTCGCCGGGCTGGAGCGGCGATGCGAGGCGGACGAGGCGCACGCCGACGACGGTGTCGCCGCCGACGACGCGGGCGGGCCGGCTCCAGTGGAGCGAGTCGACGGTCAGGTCCGGGTCGGTATCGACGAAGAGCGTGTCGATGGCGCGGCTCGTCTTGTTGACGAACGTCTGCACGCCGGCGATGCGGAAGCTGCGCCGCTCGGGGACGAGGTCGGCGCGGACCTTGACGTCGACGAGCCGCGGCTGCGGCAGCGCGCGGAACCGTCGGTACGACGTCTCGTAGCTCGCCTGGAGCTTCTTCTGCTCCTTGGACGTGCGGTAGACGTTGAGGACGTTCGTGTTGTAGAAGACGAAGCCGCCGCAGGCGAGGGCGCCGACGGCGCCGAGGCCGGTCACGCCGCGGGCGCGCCACCCCCACCGCAGGCGTGCGGCGCGCAGCCGTCGCTTCCACTCCGTGTCGGTCCCGCGCACCCAGAACAGGTAGGCGACGACGCCGAGGACGACGCCGAAGAACGTCCAGTAGGCGGCGAGCCAGGCGAGGTCGGGCACGAAGTGGCCGAAGCCGTTCATGTCCGAGTAGGTGTAGCTCGCCCACATGCCGTAGTTCCAGAGCTGGTGCTCGAAGCCGAGCGTGTAGAGCACCTGCGTGGCAACGAAGTAGGCGATGAGCACGGCGTGGCCGACGTACTTGTGGTTGACCACGCTGTGCACGAGGAACGCGAGCAGCGCGAGCTGCACGAGCGTCGGGAAGACGACGCCGAAGAGCGAGCGGATGTAGAGCCCGAGCTGGAGGTCGAAGTACCCCTTCGCCGCCTGCACGCCGATCCCGGCGAACATGAGCACGACGAGGAGCAGCGCATCGGCCAGCAGGAGGCCGAGCAGCTTGCCGGTCATGGTGACGCCGGTCGGGACCGGGAGCGCGTCCGCGGTCTGGCTGGCGCCGATCTGGCGCTCGCGCCACGCCAGCTCGCCGGCGTACATCGTCGACAGGATGATGAAGAACAGGATGAAGCCGCCCTGGATGACCTCGACCATCAGGTAGGTGGCGGGCCAGACGGTCACGTCGTAGAGCCGGTCGGAGAACCAGGCGCCCATGACCGTGTTGATCACGCCGATCACCGCGATGGCGGCGAACGCCTTTTCCTTCACGATGTTGAAGAACGAGAAGCGGGCCAGGCCGGCGAGCTGGCGCGCGCGCGCGCCGACATCGAAGCGGCGGGTGACGGCGGGGAGCCGGACCGCGGCGGGCGCCGTCGTCGCCTGACGTTCTTCGGCCTTCTTCCGGCGCCGCAGCGTGCGCGGGCGGACGTCGAAGCGGAAGAGCGCGTAGGTGAGCGCGAGGAGCGCGAGCGCGGCGCCGACCCAGATCAGACGGTTGGCGAGGAGGATGCCGCCGGAGGGCAAGAGCTGCGCGTTCTTCTCGGCGACGGTCCAGTAGCGCGTCGTGTACTCGAACGTCGCCAGCCCGAACGGGTCGATGAGCGCGGCGAGCCGGTCCTTGTCGAGGTTGCCGAGCACCTGCTGCGAGATGCTCCAGGCGACGAGGAGCACGATGCCCTGCGTGTAGATCGCGAACTGGCTGCGCAGCAGCGCACCGACGGCGAAGAAGAGGGCCGTGACGAAGAACAGGCTGGGGACGACGAGAAGGAGGAACGGGTTCACGTAGCTCGCCAACGACACCGGCAGGAGCTTGTCGTGATCGACCCACGGCATGAGCGGGCCGATCAGCGCGCCGAGCGGGATGGCGAGGTAGATGAGCAGCATCGCCAGGAAGACGCCGGCGAAGCGGCCGCCGAGGTAGTCGACCTTGCGGATGCGCGTGGTGAAGAGCAACTCGTGCGTGCCGTACTGGTAGTCGCGCAGCACGGCGTTGCCGACGAGCGCGGTGGTGACGACCTGGCCGATGGCCGTGAGCACGCCCATCACGCGCGCCAGCACGAACGGCGAATTCTTCATGACCTTCCCCGTGCCGCCGCCGATCGTGACCGCGTCGGAGGCGAGGAAGAAGAACGCCATGAGGAAGAGCATGGCGAAGAAGAGGTACGTGCTGGGGCGGCGCAGGTGGTAGCGCAGCTCGAAGCGCAGGACGGTGCCGAACATCTTCCTCGGCCTCGGTCTCAGGACGCGGGGACGAGCTCGGACTCCACCGCCGCCGCGCCGACGCGGTGGAAGTAGACGTCCTCGAGCCCCGGCTCGACGGGGACGAAGCCGTCGCCCGGCGGCAGCTCGCCGTGCACGCGGATGACCGGAACGCCGGCCACGAGGCGGGTGGAGATGACGCGGTAGCGGGCGCGGTACTCGTCGAGCTGGCTCTTCGGCACCGCGCGCTCCCAGATGCGGCCGCGGATCTCGTCGAGCACCTGGCGCGGATCGCCCTCGAGCACGACGCGCCCGCCGTCGATGATCGCCATGCGGCTGCACAGCTCGCGCACGTCCTCGACGATGTGCGTCGACAGGATGACGACGACGTCCTCGCCGATGTCCGCGAGCAGGTTGAGGAAGCGGTTGCGCTCGGTCGGATCGAGCCCCGCGGTCGGCTCGTCGACGATCAGGAGCCGCGGGCTGCCGATCAGCGCGATCGCGATGCCGAGCCGCTGCTTCATCCCGCCCGAGAAGCCGCCGACATTCTTCTTGCGCACGTCGTAGAGGTTCGTCTGGTGGAGCAGCGCGGCGACGAGCTCCTTCCGCTCACGCGAGGCGACGATGCCCTTCAGCGTCGCGAAGTGGTCAAGCACCATCTCCGCCGAGAGATTCGGGTAGAGCCCGAATTCCTGCGGCAGGTAGCCGAGCACGCGGCGGACGGCGTCGGGTTGCCGTAGCACGTCGATGTCGCCGAGCATGATGCTCCCGCGGTCCGGCTGCTGGAGCGTGGCGATGGTGCGCATGAGCGTCGACTTTCCGGCGCCGTTCGGGCCGAGCAGGCCGAACATTCCGGGCGGCACGGTCAACGAGACGTCGCGCAGCGCCTGCACACCGTTCGGGTACGTCTTCGACAGTTCGCGGATGACGAGCTGCACGCGAGGCCTCCGAGGCGGGGGACCGGGTAAGGCAGGGGTACGAGCACCCGTAGCGTCGCGCGGGGCGCCGGGCGTGTCAAGGGCGACGATGCCGTCGCGGGCGGGCGGTCACGTCCCGCCCCCCGCCGCCGCGTGCAGCTCCCGGCAGCGCTCGACGAACGCGTCGTAGTCGCCCTCGACGACCCGCGCCCGGGGGATCGCGAACGCGTTGTCGCCGCCGACGTAGAGGAGCGTGAACTCGGGCGTCGTGACGATCCGGTCGACGGCCGGCCAGCGCATGCGCACCTCGGCGCGCCCGGTGCGGAGCGTGAAGCCCTCCGCGTCGGCCGCCATCTCCTGCGGCCCGAGCCGGCCGTTCCGCTCCGCCTCGGCGCAGACCCGGCGCGCGTGGCGGCGGTTTCCGGCGCGGAGCCGCCAGGGGAGGTACAGCAGCCAGGCGACGATGGCGACGCCGACCGCGAGCCAGCCGACCGGCCGTCGCGTCACGCCGAGCGCGACGCAGACGAGCCCGACGGCCGCCGAGCCGATGACGGCGTTGAACAGGAAGGACCAGCGGTGCCGCCGGCCGTGGGCGGCGTGGTACTCGGCGACGGCGATGCAGTCGTCGGGGCGGAGCGAGTAGCGGAGTGTCTCCATCACGTCATCGCGATGAGGGTGGTGCGGCGGAAGCGGCGGCGCACGTGCCGGAGGGTCGCGGCGGCGAGCGCCCAGGCGAGCAGGCCGAGCCCGGCCACGAAGCCCGGGCCGAGGTAGATCACGCCGGCGAGCTGGCCGATGACGAGGACGACGATCGGGAGCACGACGAGGGCGCTCGCCTGGAACGCCTCCTGGGCGGTGCTCACGCGCGCCGAGACGTAGACGACGAGGCCCAGCGCCAGCAACGCGACCGCCGGCGCCACCCACGCGACCAGGATCAGCCAGAAGAGCGGGGGGAAGAAGAGCCGACCCATGACCGGCCACCCCGCGGCGTTCACGACGACCGCGTAGACCAGGAACCCGAGCACCGCGGCGAGCAGCGCCGGCACGAGCGCGGCCGCGACCTTCCCCGCGAGCAGCTCTTCGTCGCTGAGCGGCGTGTAGAGAAGCGCCTCCAGCGTCCGGCGCTCGCGCTCCCCCGCGAACGAGTCCGCGGCGATCCCGGAGGTGACCAGGATCGGGATGATCAGGAACATCGGCGCGAACATGTACGTCGTCGCGTAGACGACCCAGGCCTGCCGCGCCGAGAGGCCGACGAACCCCGCGCGCAGCGCGTCCGGGAGCTTCCGCATCAGCTCCGCCGCCTCCCGGTCCGCCGACGCGCCGGCGAACAGCGGAAGCAGCGCGAGCCCCGCCGGGAGCACCACCAGGAACAGCACCTGCACGAGCAGCATCGGCAGCATCATCATCCGGCTGCGTCGCACGACCCGCAGGTCCCGGCGCGCCACCGACCACACCAGCGGCCACCTCATCCCCCGCCTCCGTCGAGGAGCCCGAAGTAGATGTCCTCCAGCGTCGCCTCCTCCGCCGCCGCGCGATACACCGGGATCCCCCGGGCGACGAGCGCTGCGACGATCTCCGGCACGACCTCCCGGCCGGCGCCGCGGATCGTCAGCGCGCCCTCGCCCCACGCCTCGACCACGACGCCCGGCAGCACGCCGGCGAGCACCGCCTCCGCCTCCGTCGCGCGTGGTGCATCCACCTCCACCACGACCCGCGCGGCGCCCAGCCGCCGCCCCAGCTCGGCCGTCGTGCCGAGCGCCAGGATCCGCCCGCGCCGCAACACCGCGACCCGGTCGCACAACCGCTGCGCCTCCACCAGGTTGTGCGTGCACAGGAACACCGTCCGCCCCTCCCGCCGGCTCAGCGCCGCGATCAGCTCATGAACCTGCCGCGCCGCCAACGGATCCAGCCCCGCCGTCGGCTCGTCCAGGAACAGCAGCTCCGGATGGTGCAGCAGCGCCCGCGCCAGCGCCAGCCGCTGCCGCATTCCCGTGCTGAACGTCGCCACCCGGTCCCGCGCCCGCTCCGCCAGCCCGAACTCCCGCAGCAGCTCCGCGACCCGCCCGCTCAACGCCCGCTCCACGAGCCCGTAGAAGCGCCCCCAGAGCAGCAGGTTCTCCTCCGCCGTCAGCCGCCCGTCCACCGACGACGACTCCGTCAGCACGCCGCTCCGCCGCCGCACCTCGACGCCGTCCCGGACCGGATCCAGGCCCAGCACCGCCACCTCCCCCGACGACGGCGCCAGCACCCCGTTCAGCAGCCGCACCGTCG
>JADGGV010000541.1 GCA_019689775.1 Gemmatimonadota bacterium | reverse complement strand
GTACCTGACGGCGCGGCTGGGGGTGGCGGCGGTGCGGGGGCTTCAGGGGACGGACTCGCTGGTGCGGGCGCCGCATGTGCTGGCGACGCTGAAGCACATGACGGGGCACGGCCAACCGGAGTCGGGGACGAACGTGGGCCCGGCGTCGCTCGGGGAGCGGACGCTGCGCGACGTGTTCCTGTACCCGTTCGAGATGGTGATCCGGGAGGCGGGCGCGCGGAGCGTGATGGCGTCGTACAACGAGATCGACGGCGTGCCGTCGCACGTGAACACGTGGTTGCTGCGGACGGTGCTGCGGGGGGAGTGGGGCTTCGACGGCGTCGTCGTCTCGGACTGGCACGCGTTGCGGGAGCTGGTGACGCGGCATCATGTGGCCGCGGACGCGGCGGAAGCGGCGCGGCGGGCGCTGGCGGCGGGGGTGGACATTGAGCTGCCGGACCCGGACGTGTACACGACGCTGGTGGCGGAGGTGCGGCGGGGCGCGATCCCGGAGGCGGAGGTGGATGCGGCGGTGCGGCGGCTGCTGCGGGCGAAGTTCGAGCTCGGGCTGTTCGAGGATCCGTACGTGGACGTCGATCGGGCGGACCGGATCTCGGGCGCGGTGGAGCATCGGGCGCTGGCGCTGGAGGCGGCGCGCCGCTCGATCGTGCTGCTGAAGAACGAGGGGGGCGTGCTGCCGCTGGATGCGACGCGGCTGTCGCGCGTGGCGGTGATCGGCCCGCACGCGGCGGAGGTGATGCTCGGGAGCTACTCGGGGATCCCGCGGCACGCGGTCTCGTTCCTGGAAGGGATGCGCGCGCGGCTCGGCCCGCGTGTGGCGGTCGAGTACGCGGAGGGCGTGCGGATCACGGAGGACTCGACGTTCACGACGGAGCCGCAGCCGCACATCGGCGGGACGCGCTCGCGGGCGCGCTCGTCGGCGGACTGGGTCGTGCTCGCGGACTCGGCGTCGAACGAGGCGCGCATCGCCGCGGCGGTGGCGCTGGCGCGGCGGAGCCAGGTCGCCATCGTCGTCGTCGGGGACAACGAGGCGACGTCGCGGGAAGGCTACTCGGAGCAGCACCTCGGCGACCGCTCGTCGCTGGGGCTCCCGGGGCGGCAGGCGGACCTGGTGCGCGCGGTCGTGGCGACAGGCACACCGACCGTGCTGGTGCTCCAGAACGGGCGCCCGGCGTCGATCCCGGACCTGGTCCAGCGGGTGCCGGCGATCGTCGAGGCGTGGTATCTCGGGCAGGAGGGCGGTACCGCGCTCGCCGAGGTGCTGTTCGGCGACGTGAATCCGGGCGGGAAGCTGCCGGTCACGGTCGCCCGGGACGTCGGCCAGCTCCCGGTCTTCTACAACCGGAAGCCCACGGCGCGTCGGGGGTATTTGTTCGACACGACGGAGCCGCTGTTCCCCTTCGGCTGGGGGCTGTCGTACACGACGTTCGCGTACTCGGCGCCGCGCGTGACCCCATCGCGGATCGCGCCGGACGGGCACGCGACGGTGTCGGTGGACGTGACGAACACCGGCGCGCGCGTGGGCGACGAGGTGGTGCAGCTCTACATCCGCGACCGCGTCAGCATGGCGACGCGGCCGGTGAAGGAGCTGCGCGGCTTCCGCCGCATCACGCTGCGCCCCGGCGAGACGCGCACGGTCACGTTCGAGTTGGGGCCGGCGGAGCTGTCGTATCACGGCATGGACATGAAGCGCGTCGTCGAGCCAGGGTGGTTCGACGTGATGGTCGGCGGGAACTCGGTGGACGTCCGGACGGCGTCCCTCGAGGTCACGTCGGGGGTCGCGACGCGGCCCTGAGGGACAGGGTCCGCGTCGGGAAAGGGAAGCACCTGAATGAAGGACGCGTTTGCACCGGTTGTGAAGCAGAGCCTGTCGGACCGGCTGGCCAACCAGATCCGGCAGCTCATCCGCACCGGGAATTACCAGGAGGGCGACCGCCTTCCGGCGATCATGGAGATGGCCCGCCGCTTCCGCGTCGGGCACCCCACGGTCCGCGAGGCGCTGAAGAAGCTGGAGACGATGGGCTTCGTCGAGATCCGCCACGGCTCCGGCGTCTACGTGACGCGCAGCGAGGACGTGCTCGTCCACGCGAGCCCGGACTACACGGGCACGGTCACGAAGAAGCTGCTCGTCGACCTGATCGAGGCGCGCATGCCGCTCGAGACCGAGTCGGCCATTCTGGCCGCGCGCCACGCCACCGAGGCGAACCTCCAGACGATGCGCGAGCTGCTGGCGACCGCCGAGGCACACTTCGACGACGACGACCAGCTCAACGCGGTCAACATGGCGTTCCACCGCGAGATCGCGCGGGCGTCGGGGAACACGGTGCTGGCCCAGCTCCTCGACGTGCTGCGCGACCTGTTCACCGAGGAGCAGCGCCTGATCCTCGGCATCTTCGGCTCGCGCGAGACGGACCACGAGCAGCACGTCGAGATCCTCGACGCGCTCGAGAAGCGGGACGAGGCGCTCGCCGCCGAGCGGATGCGCCGGCACCTGGCGAGCGTGCAGGAGGCGGTGCTCCGCTGGGACCCGGAGCGCCACCCGGTCGGCTGACGCCCGCCCACGCCGGCCGCCGGCCGACCGTCGAACCGCCGGCGCGCCGGCGATACGCCGACCCCGACCCCGCCGGCGCCGGGCCGCGCGGGATCCGCTACTCCCCCCGAAGCGACGGAGACGTTGGTGACCCCCAGGACCCACGCGCTGCTCGCCGCCTGCGCCGCGCTCCTCGCGGCCGCCGTGGCGCCCCGTGCGGCCGCGGCGCAGGCCGTGCCCGGCCTCCCCGACGGCAGCGCGCCCTACGTCGCCGCGGAGCGCGGGCCCGGCCGCGTCCCGCGCGCCGCGGGCGGCCGCCCGGCCGCGCGCGGGGGGGGCGCGGCCGCCGACGGC
>JADGGV010000540.1 GCA_019689775.1 Gemmatimonadota bacterium | reverse complement strand
CGCCCCCGCCCGCACCGAACCCCCAGCGCGCCTTCGCCACCGGGACGACGGTCACGCCATCGGCTTCCACCGCGTCGGCGAAAATCGTGGCCGCGCGGGCGGCGCGCCCGAGGCGCGTCGCCAGGCGCTCGACCATCGTCCCGCCCCGTGCCAGTCGCATCACGCCGTTCACGTTCGACCTCCTGATCCGAGCCCGGCGAGCCGGCCGAGCGCCGCGTCCACCTGCCGGGCCCGCCCGGCGTAGCTGTGGTCCCGGACGGCGCGCGCCCGCGCGGCCGCCCCGATCTCCCGTGCCCGCCGCGGCGGCAGCGCCCGCACCAGGCGCACGACGTCGTCCGCGCACGCCGCCACCAGGATCTCCCGGTCCGGCTCGAAGAACTCCTCGATCCCCGGCCACGCGTCCGTGATCTGGCACGCCGCGGCGCCGGCCGCCTCGAACATCCGCGTCGCCGGCGAGTAGCCGTTGTGCGCCATCGCCTCCCGGTGGATGTTCAGGACCAGCCGCGCCGAGCCGTTGACCGCGTTGTGACGCGCCGTCGGCACGTGCCCGAGCCAGCGCACGTTCGGCGGCAGCGCGCGGTCCCCCCAGCCGCTCCCGCCCAGGAGGAAGCGGTGCTCCGGCAGCCGCTCCGCAACGGCGAGGAACAGCGCCTCGACGCGCCGCTCGCGGTCCGGCAGCCGGTTCCCCATGAAGACCAGATCGCACGCCAGCTCCCGCGCCGGCGGCACCGGATGGTGCACGTCCGGATCGAGACCGTTATAGATCGGCTCGCAGACGCGCGCCCCCAGCGCCAGGTAGCGCTCGACCACCGGCGCGCCGCCGCCGTACGTGAAGACCACGTCGAAGCGCGGGATCCAGCGCCGCAGCGGGTCCGCCGCATCTGCCTCCACCCGCGCCAGCGTGTCGGCCGCGTCCACGTCCCAGAACGCCCGCAGCGCCGGCCCCACCATCGTCGCGACCCGCTCCTCCAGCTCGCGGTCAAGCGCGCCGACGCCGCTGCACTTCACGACCAGATCCGCGCGGGCGGCCGCCTCCGCGAGCAAGCGCTCCAGCGCCGCCTCGCCGCGGTACACACGCACGCGCACCCACCCGGGGTCCTCGGGGAGGTCCCGGTTCGCCTGGCGGTCGTAGATGTCCGGCTCGCAGAAATCGATCGAGTGGCCCAGCCCGGCCAGCCCACGGAAGATCCCCCGGTAGTACGTCGCCGCGCCGTTCCAGTAGGCGCTGACGATGGAGGAACCGAAGACGTAGATGCGCACCGCGCCTCCCGGACGGTGGAACCGTTCCGGCGTCCGACGGGACCCGCGCCGTCGGCGGGCAGCCGGCGCGATCAGGCGGGCAAGGTTTGTTCCAGGGGGTCAGTCGCCGGCGGCGGCGCCCCGGGGGCGCCGCCGCCGGCCCGGATCAATGCTCCGAGGTGGTGGGCCCGAGCTCCTGCGCGTAGGCCGAGCGCAGCTCCGCGAGATAGCGGTCGAAGAGCGCGGCCATCGCCTGGTGCTCCGTCTTCACCGCCTCGCGCAGCCGGGCGTCCGTGAGGAAGTCGTAGAGGATCGCCGCCATGATGCGGGCGTCCATCAGGAAGCCCGTGTGCCCCACCTCGTTGAAGTTGTCCTCGTTCATCCCGTAGGTGTGGTTCGGCGAGTTCGAGCTGAAGACGCTGACGCCGACGCCCGGGATGTCGCGCGTGACCCAGCCGGTCTCCTCGTACCCCGACGGGCGCTGCGGCTCGGGGTCCAGCTTCGGCGCGCCGAGCTTCTTCGCGTGCGCGAACTTCAGCTCCTCCAGCGAGCCGAGCGCGATCCCATCCCGGTACTCGCCGTAGCGGTCGATCTCCAGCTCGACGCCCATGGCCTCGGCCGCGCCCCGCGCCGCGTGCGCCATCATGCTGTCGATGTGCGCCAGGTAGACCTCGTCGGGGTAGCGGATGTAGTAGTCGACGACGGCGCGGTCGGGCGTGACGTTCGGCGCGACGCCGCCCTCTGGGATCACGCCCTGGATCACCGCCTCCGGCCGCAGGCTCGAGCGCAGCCGGTCGACCGCCGTGTAGAACATGACGGCCGCCTCCAGCGCGTTCCGCCCGTTCCACGACGAGAGCTGGTGCGCCGGCCTCCCCTTGAACACGTACTTCACCGAGTTGATGTTCAGGCAGCAGACGCCGAAGCCCGCGCGCGCCCGGCCGGTGCCGCCGCCGCTCGAGTGGCTGCGCACCAGGATGTCCGCATCCTTGAAGACGCCGGCCTTCCACATGATCGCCTTCGCCGGCGGCCCGACCTCCTCGGCCGGCGTGCCGTAGAGCCGGATCCGCCCCGGGATCCGCCGCTCGGTCATCTCCTGCTTGAGCGCCTCCGCCACCGCGATCGCCACCGGCGTCTGCGCGTTGTGCTGGTCGCCGTGGAAGTCGCCCTGCGTCCCGCGCAGCGCGTCGTACTCGCCGATGAGCCCGAGCGTCGGCCCGTTCGTCCCCGCCGGCGAGTCCCAGCTCGCGACGAACGCCGTCTTCAGCCCCGCGACGCCCGTCTCCACCTCGAAGCCCAGGGCACGCAGCACCTTCGTCAGGGTGTCGACCGCCTGGACCTCCTTCCACCCCGCCTCCGGGTGCCGCCCGATCCAGTCGCTGAGCGCCTGCATCTGCGACGTCCACAGCGCCTCCACCCGCTGGAGCACGCGCTCGCGCCCCGCATCGCGCCGACCGGCCAGCCGCTCCGCGGCCGCCGTCGGGTTCAGCCGCGCCTGGAGCCGGTCGATCTCCTGGAGCACCGGCGCGGCGGCGCGCAGCTCCGTCGGCGTGGTCTGCGCCCGGAGCGGCGCCGCGGCCGCGGCGGCCAGCGTCAGCGCGGCGAGGCAGGTCGGGCAACGCATCGTCGATCGCTCCTTCCTCGGGTGGGGGG